>JAFAJU010000560.1 GCA_019236035.1 Verrucomicrobiota bacterium
ATGAGCGCATGCGACAGTCGTTCCTCGACCGAAGCGGCTCTCCAGGCCTCGTCTTTAATTTGAACTTTTTCCGAGGATTTTACCGTCTCCGCAAAAGCCACAAGCCGTTCCGTTGCGTCTGGACGGCGATTCAGAAGCACGTCTTCCACCAGCTCCAACAGATCCTTGGGGATCTCTTCGTAGACCGCTAGCTGGCCGGCATTGACTATACCCATATCCAGACCTGCCTCGATCGCATGGTACAGAAAGGCGGCATGCATCGCCTCTCGCACAACGTTATTGCCGCGGAATGAAAATGAGATATTGCTAACCCCACCGCTTACCCGGACATACGGCAAGTTCTCCTTGATCCAACGCGTGGCCGCGATGAAATCTACAGCGTAATTACTGTGTTCCTCCATGCCGGTTGCGACCGTCAGGATATTCGGATCGAAGACAATGTCTTCTGGAGGAAACCCAACTTCCTGGGTCAAAATGCGGTAGGCCCTGGAACAGATCTCTTTTCTTCGGCCAATACTATCCGCCTGGCCTTGTTCATCGAATGCCATGACCACAACGGCGGCACCGTACCGGCGAATCAGGCGGGCCTGTTGTTTGAACTTTTCCTCGCCCTCTTTCAGGCTGATGGAGTTCACGATACCTTTTCCCTGAACACACTGCAGGCCGGCCTCCAGCACGCTCCATCGGGAACTGTCAATCATGATCGGCACCCGTGCGATGTCCGGTTCCGCAGCAATCAAGTTGAGAAACTTCACCATCGCCGCCTCGGAATCGATCATCCCCTCATCCATGTTGACGTCGATCAAGTTCGCTCCACCTTCGACTTGCTGACGAGCGACCGCCAACGCACCGTCGAAATCACCGGCCAAAATTAACTTCGCAAATCTGGGCGAGCCGGTGATGTTTGTCCGTTCGCCAATCATACTGAAACCCTGCCCGATCGCGTAGGGCTCAAGACCGCTCAACCGGGTCGCGCGCGGCAGATCCGGTAAACGGCGCGGGGGCAGATCTTTTACCAGCCTGGCAAGCGAGGCAATGTGGTCCGGGGTCGTACCGCAACAGCCGCCAACAACGTTTAACCACCCAAGCTCAGCCCACTCCCGAAGCTGCGGTGCCAGGCTATCCGGCGTCTCGGGAAAACCGGTGGGCGACAGGGGATCTGGCAAGCCGGCGTTGGGATAGCAAGAGACAAAGATCGGAGCAATCTGGGCCAGTTCCTCGATATACGGCCGGAGTTCTTTCGGACCAAGGGCACAATTGAGCCCGACGCTGAGAAGGGGTGCGTGAGAGATCGAGATCCAGAAGGCCTCCGTTGTCTGTCCCGTCAGCGTACGTCCACTGGCATCTGTGATCGTTCCGGACGCCATCACCGGGAGACGATATCCCAACCGCTCGAAATGCTCCTCGATTGCGAACAAGGCCGCTTTCAGATTCAGGGTGTCGAACGTCGTCTCCACCAGCAGCAAATCGACTCCACCTTCTATCAGAGCGGCAACCTGTTGCTGGTAAGCATTTTTAACCTGCGTCCAATTGACCTCCCGTTTTCCGGGATCATTTACATCGCGCGAAATCGAAAGCGTTCTATTTAGGGGTCCGACCGATCCGGCGACATACCGTTTCCGGGTTGGATCGTGCGCCATCACTTGTTCGACCGCTTTCCTGGCAAGCTGCGCGGCTACGCGGTTGATCTCGGGAACATACTGCTCCAGGCCGAAATCTTCTTGCGATATCACCGTCGCATTAAAGGTGTTCGTTTCGATGATATCCGCGCCGGCTTCAAGGTATTGCCGGTGAATCTCTACGATGACATCGGGCCGCGTGAGGCAGAGGATATCGTTGTTGTTCTTCAGGCTCCTGGGATGGTTAGCCAATAAGGCACCGCGATAATCATCCTCTTCGAGTTTAAACTGCTGGACCATAGTCCCCATCGCCCCGTCCAGGATGAGAATCCGCTGATTCAGGGCTTGAACGATATCGAAAGAGGCGGCTTTTTGGACTTGGCTGAGCATAGGGATCGGGCAAAAAGCGTAGCACTACAGAGCGAGCGCCGCAAATGATAGATTGATCCATCAAGATGGATTGATGGATTGAGCCTGCAGCGCTCACAAATCTCCAAAGATTTGTGAGCGCTGCAGGCTACGCAAGGACATCCGCAGCAACCGCCAGCACGAAAACCAGGCTCACGAATGCGTTACTCTCGAAGAACGCTTTGTTGATCCCGGCAAGATCAAGCGTCGACGCCGCGCGATGTTCGTAGATCAAAGCGCCCAAAACCAAGACCAGCGCCGCATAGTAAATGGCACCAAGACCGCTTGCCAGGCCGAACAAGATCAAGCAAACGAATAAGATGCCGTGCATGATCTGAGCCAATCGCAGGCTTCCC
>JAFAJU010000070.1 GCA_019236035.1 Verrucomicrobiota bacterium
TCTCCGGTTTGAATCCGGTTTAGGACATCCCGGGAAAAGATATCCATGATCGAAGCGTCATATCCCACGATTGGGGCAATGTAATGGTTTTCCAGTAAATGCGCGTACAGATTTCTCAAGTGTAGCTCGACTTGAAGGTTGACCGCACTGATCCAAACATCCGTCGCAAGAGGGTGCAAAGATGTGCCCGGCAGAGGGGTCGGGCATTCCGTCGGGTTAGCCATACAATACCGATCGTATGCGCTCTTGCGCATTGGGTAGATGTATAGCTTGATCAAGTTCTTAAATAGCCGCCCAAATGACTCCAGGATGCCCCCATCGAGGTTATCATAATATTTGTCATTGAATACCTCGAGCAAGTTGTTGATCCCCATAGCCACACCAACCATCTGTTTCGTATAGCGGCGGAAATACGAAGTCAGCCTGTAAAACTCCAGGTAGTTAGAAATGAGCACATTGTTGCCAATGGCGGCCAGCGTGTCGACCCGGTCGAGGAAATCTTTGTGATCGATGTTCCCGGAAGCGAGCAGGTTGTGCATCGTGATCTCCATCAAGACGACCACGTCGACTCCCTTGAGTGCGGGTTCTTGGAGAAACTGGGCCAACGCGCACCGCATCATGTCCTCGTTCACCAGCGTGACCGGCCGAAAGCTGCCGCGCTCGACGATGATCGCTTTTTTGTAAAGGACCTCGGAGGGCTGGAGTACTTCGCCCCTCGGACTGAACATGACAGCATTTGTGAGTCCGTATTCGACGAGTTTTAAACTCATCAGGCGGTTGTCCACGTTCGCGAACAATGGCCCAGAGAAATTGATCATGTCGACCTCAATCCGGTCGACACCCAGGTTATCGGCTAACGATACGATGAACCGATCTTGGTCGTTGATGTAGTAAAAGGCGCCGTAAACGAGGTTGACGCCGATGATCCCGAGCGCCTGTTGTTGCAAAATGTTCTCCTTATCCAACATCCTGACGTGGAGAATCACGTCGCTTGGCGGCGTGTTTGGGTCGGCTTGAAACCTGACTCCCATCCAACCGTGGGCCTCGTTGGTTCCCTTGAAGCTTTTAGCAGCCACCGTGTCGGCGAAAACAAAGAAGGCTGTCCGGTCGCCTCGCGCCTCCTTTAGGCGTTCCAGTAGTAAATTGTACTCGTGGTCGAGCATGAGTCCGAGGCGCTCCTTGGAGACATACCGGGCCGTTTTGCCGTAAATCTCATCGCTAAATTTCATGTCGTAGGCAGAGATCGACTTTGCGACTGTGCCTGCCGCGCCACCGGCTTGGAAGAAGTGTCGGGCAACTTCTTGGCCGGCACCGATCTCAGCGAACGTGCCGTACTTTGCCTGATCGAGGTTAATCGTCAGGGCCTTGCGATTAGTCGTTAAGAGTTCTGAGGATTCCATAGCTGGCCTTCCGGTACTTTAACCTAGATATGTCATGAAGAACAAGTTTCCGCTAGCCCCCGAAACTGGCCCGGGGGTGGATCGACGCGATCAGGTCGGGCTCACGGATGCGCTCAACCCACCCCTGGGCGCTTGAATTTTCCTCAGGCACCCGTATATACCCGTCCAGTGCCTGTTTTTCCGGTTTCAGAAAGAAAGGCGAAAGCTTTGCGCGAGCGGCTGAACGCCCTTCGATGCTCAGAGAGCGATCTTGAGGAAAATTTCTTCCAGGGATCAGGCGTAGCCTTGCAGCATTTACCGACGGGAATCCGGGTCCGCTGCTGTCAGCAACGCTGCCAAGCCTTGAACAGGTTTCTCGCTCGCCGTTTGCTTGCCGACGAACTCGAAGCGCGCCTTCAGAATAAATCTCGCCACCAGGTGAAAGCAGAAAAGATCAGAGAAACCAAAGGTAAGCCGAAACGCCCAAGCTTTCGGAAGCACCTCGACCAATTCACGTTGCGCCCACTGCCTCCGCAGAGTGAACAGGCCCCACCCCGGGAGCTTGGAAGACTCTTGGTACAGTTCAAGAATCTTGAAAAGGACGAAACCCGCTAGCCTGCATCGTTCACAAAAGCAAGCTCTTAAGCAGACACAGCGCCTGTTTAAGAGCTTTCTAGCCCGCAATGAGCTCGTCGCTTCGGCTTTTGCGTGCTAGATCATTGCGCCCTTCAGAGTTTGTGCCTGTTTAAGTGCGGGAGACAGTTTTGAAACCTTCTGCCGCATTATTTTCCCAGCCTTAAACTTCACCGTTGCTCTGGGCGGGATCTTAAAGCTGCTCCCCGGTTGATTTGGATTTCGGCCAACTCGCTCTTTGGTCAGTCGAACCTCAAAAATCCCGAAATTCCGCAACTCAACATCCTCTCCGCGCGCCAGGCTATCGGTGATCAAATCGAGCGTTCTCTGGACGACCTCGAACACTTGATGTTGGACAAGGCCGGTGTCGTTACTGATCTTCACAACGATGTCCCGTTTTGTCAGGTTAGCCATTAAGACTCCTTTCAAAGGTCCGAATTTTCATGGCTCTTACGGTGGCCTGCTTCCGTCAGCGACGGTGCCCGCAAACGTCCGACGCTGAGACTTTTCCGAACTATCGACGAGAATGCAAATGAGGCAAGGACTTAGTGGGGCCATATTCTCGGGATGGAAGCGCTCCTGCGGGATAGGGTCACGCTCCTGCGTGACCGGCGTGGCAGCGGCGTCTGGAGGCTGGTGGCTGGAGGGCTACGCTCCCGGGGCTCACGGCAATTCCAGCGGCTCCGGGGTTCTAAGAGCTGGTCCCCGTTCAAAGGGCGCGTAATAGACCTTGTGTAGGCGAGTTCTTCGAGTCGGAATTTTTGGTGGCAAAGCTTTGGGGGTTATGCCGCCCGGGTCACGCAGGACCGTGACCCTACCGAACGTTCTCTCCCAGCACTTCAGCTGAGGTCCGAAAATGCATTTTTGCAATTGTCCGCAACGTCTCCCGGCCAAATTTTTCTACAACTGCATGAGCAGCGGATTTGACCCCCTCTGAGACCCCTTTCGGAAGCAGAACCCCGAGTTTTTTGCTGTGCGTATCCAACCAACGCACGAATTTGTCTCGAGCAAGAATCGACGCAGCCGCAACGGCCACATCCGATTCCGCTTTGGTTCGTTGGTCGATCTGGATAAGCCTACCTTGCTTTAGAAGCGCCCGTTGGATCACGCGTTCGTTGGCGAACTTATCAGAGAGCGATCTTTTGCAGTCGGGTCTCTGAATCAAGAGATTTTCAATCACCCGGGAGTGGCCCCAGGCTAGTAGATCATTGAGGTTTGCGAATTTTTCGTAGAGTGAGTTGTATTTCTCCGGTCCTATCAGAACGATATTGGCCGCCAAGCCGGGGGTTTTCCCAATTTCGTCAGCGAGCTGTCCAATTCTCTTATCGGAGCCGATCCTCTTGCTGTCCATCACTCCAAGAGAAAGCAGGTGGCGTGCAATTTGGCGTTCTACGTAGACGCCGGCAACAACCAGCGGCCCTAAGAAATCTCCTTTTCCGCTTTCGTCGATGCCGAAATGAGGCTCGAACATTTCGGGTTGGAGGACTTCCTCATACCCGAGTCGAGCCTCTTTTAAGATCTCGGGCTCGAGATAAAACCGGACAAAATCTTCGGTATCTTTCCCTTGAACAACTACTTTCGGTCCCTTTTCATACACCGCGATCGATAGTTTGGCTTTTTGCGCAAAAAAGATCGTGTAAGGTCGAGCGACAAAGTCAAAGCCTTGGTCTGCCAGGAGCATCCTGAGAGCTTCTGCTTGGGAAGGTGTTATGGCTATCGAGTAGGAGTTCACAGGTGCGATAGGATGAAACAGATTCCGGTTGAAAGCACGGAGTTTCGCGGGGCATTGGTGGCCTGGTTTAAGCGCGTTGGCCGGAAGTTGCCGTGGCGTGAAACCGCGGATCCATACTCCATCCTCGTATCGGAGCTGATGCTCCAGCAGACATTGGTAACAACGGTGGTGAGCTATTACCTTCGCTGGCTTAAGCGGTTCCCAACGATCCGCGACTTGGCAAACGCCGACGAAACCGAAGTGCTTCTCGCGTGGCAAGGACTCGGATACTACAACCGTGCCCGAAATCTTCACCGATGCGCGAAGGTCATCGCAGGGGGTTGGAACGAAACGTTCCCATCTTCTGTCGACGCGCTGATTCAGCTACCTGGAATCGGGCGATACACGGCCGGCGCGATTGTAAGTTTTGCTTTCGACCGGCCGGCGCCAATTGTCGATGGAAATATCGCACGAGCCGTGAGTCGGCTTTTGGACTTGCAGGAACCAGTGGATCAACCCCGCGGAAGTGAGATCATTTGGGATTTTGCAACTCGGTATGTCCAGGGTGCCAATCCACGGCTTTTGAATTCTTCACTGATGGAACTCGGAGCCGTTGTCTGTATCCGCCGAAAACCGATGTGTGCCCTCTGCCCGGTGCGATCCTTTTGTCAAACCAAGGACCCAGAATCTCTTCCGAGAAAAAAAGAGCGTCCGAAGATCGAGAGAAAAACTGAACTCCACTTTTTCGCGGTGAAAGATGGGCGCGTTTTGTTGCAACAGAATCCGGGGAAGCGCTGGCAAGGGTTGTGGAGTTTACCGGCTCTGCCTGCAAGTTCTGAGTCAGCTCGATCTAATCACGCGCCTAGCCCCTCTCTGAGCTTGAGCTACCCAATCACGCGTTTTGTGGTTCGTCTGAATGTTTTTTTGCGGGAACCACCGGATTCGGTTCGTGCGGGGCAGGCGTGGCATCGACTGGAATCACTCGATGGCCTGCCGATGCCGTCGCCGCATCGTCGCGCAGTGCAAATGGCGCTGCAAAGGAGTTGGGGAATTTAGTGTGAGTGTAAGGGGCGAATCGGATGCCTGCGCCGGTTTTCCCCTTGATTCTCCCAGTATGGAGCGGCGATGGTCTCGTCATCTCTCTATGCACTCCACAGTTGAGCTCAACCTAATGCCCGATGTTCACGGCCACTTTGGACCCTACGGTGGCATGTTTGTTCCAGAAACTTTGATGTCCGCAGTTCAGGAGCTGACGGCAGAGTACGAGAAGGCGCGGCAAGATCCACAATTCAGACTCGAGCTGGATAACCTGCTTAGCTCGTATTGTGGACGGCCGACACCCCTTTACTATGCCGAGCGTCTCACCGAAAAGCTCCGGGGGCCGAAAATATATCTGAAGAGGGAAGATCTTTTACATACGGGTGCGCACAAGATCAACAACGCGATGGGCCAGATTCTGCTTGCCAAGCGGATGGGTAAAACCCGGGTCATTGCAGAAACTGGAGCAGGCCAACATGGTGTAGCGACGGCGACGGTCGCAGCCCGATTTGGTTTTGAATGCGTCGTTTACATGGGTACGGTCGATATGGAACGGCAGGCTCTGAACGTCGCACGGATGGAATTTCTGGGAGCGAAAGTGGTTCCAGTCACGGTAGGTCAAGCGACTCTGAAAGAGGCGATCAACGAGGCGATGCGTGACTGGGTCACGAACGTTCGTTCAACGCACTACCTCCTTGGAACTGCCTATGGTCCCCATCCGTATCCGATGATGGTTCGAGATCTGCACCGGGTCATTGGAGATGAAGCGAGGCGGCAGATTCTTGAGCAGGAGGAACGGTTGCCGGATCTGTTAGTGGCGTGCGTTGGAGGTGGAAGTAACGCGATCGGGCTGTTTTATCCATTTCTGCGCGATGCCGGGGTTCGAATGGTCGGAGTAGAGGCAGGCGGTCGCGGGATTCGTCCTGGCGATCATGCGGCCCGTTTTCAAGCCGGTAAGCTTGGGATTTTGCAAGGCACCAAAACCTGGCTACTCGCCGATGACGATGGTCAGATTCAGTTGACGCATTCTGTGTCGGCGGGTTTGGATTATGCGGCTGTTGGCCCTGAGCACAGCTATCTGCGCGATTTAGGCAGGGTTGAGTATGATTATGCTACCGACGATGTGGTTCTCGAGGCTTTCCTCGAATTATCGAAGACGGAAGGCATCATCCCGGCACTCGAATCGACTCATGCGGTTGCCTATGTGATAAAACACGCACGGAAAATGCTTCGTGACCAGCTCGTAATCATTAACATGTCTGGCCGCGGAGATAAGGACGTCCAACAAGTGGCTCAGTTTCTCGCTACCAGAGAGGGATCTGGCGCAGGGAAGATGCCGCCGCACGGAACCCATCCCTCTGCGGCGTGACCGTAACCGGTTGTATGTGATTGAGATTCCAACAGAAGTTCCGGTGATGGCGTTGTCGAATGCGGTGCTCTTTCCGCATTCATTGTTGCCGTTGCACATCTTTGAACCGCGCTATCGCGATATGCTGGCGCATAGCCTGGACGGAGATCGCATGTTTTCCGTCGCGTTGATGAAAAAGGGAATCGACGAGGCTGTTGGGATTGATGACCTTTGTCCCGTGGCTTGCGTCGGACTGATTCGCGCATGCGTCGGGAACGAAAATGGTACTTCCAATCTTGTGCTTCAGGGATTGGCGCGTGTTCGGCTGGTCGATTGGACACAGGAAAAGCCCTTTCGGATGGCGAAGATAGAGCTTGTTAAATCGATTCCTGGTAACCTGGTGGAGGCTGACGCGTTAAGCGCGAAGGTGAAAGAGTTTTGTACCCGCATCGAACAAATCGGGGTCCCTCTCCCTCCAAATCTTATGGATCATTTGAGGCAGATTGATTCGCCTGAAATCCTTTCTGACGTTGTCGCGGCAGCTTTTGTTGGCGAACCATTCCAACGGCAAAAACTTCTTGAGGCGTACGAAGTGTGCGAGCGCCTGCGTCTACTGATCCAGTTCCTGAGAAGTCAGGCTCGGGGAAACTGACAACGGCAACATGTCCGCGCGAAGGTGGGAGCTTGTCCCTACCGGGATTTCGATTGTCAATCGAACTTGAATGAATTAATGCTCATGCATCTTTTTGCTATGATTCGTCACCTCATCATTCTGGCTCCAATCGCTCTTTGTGTGGCGTTTGTATCCTGTCAAACGACTGGTGGACCGAAAACAGCTGGTGCGGGGAATCGCTACGGATATGGTGCGGTTCCGACCCCAAGTCCCTCCCCTGTGAGCGCAGTGCCCAAACGCACGTCCGAAGCACCACCGGAGGAAGCTCCGCCACCGGAGGCGTTCCCTACCCCGTCTCCGACCCCCGCTGCTCAGCCTGAAAATTATCCTGTTGCAACAAAGGTCCCCGGTAAAACCGGTCGCGTAATCAGCCCTTACGCTCCGAATGCGGGTGAGGTCGACGTCGAGGGATATCCGCCAGGTGCGGAGGTGAAGGATCCGTACACCGGGAAAATCTTTCTTGTGCCTTAATTTTTGGGGCTGAAAAAAAGTTTTGGCGGGACGCGCGATTCAGCGCGTCCCGTTTTGTTTTGCAAGTATGAAAGCGCCCAGTGTTGGGATTGTGGGTGTTGGACTGATCGGCGGCTCGATTGCGCTCGCGGCGCTTCGTGCTGGCTATCGCGTCTGCCTTTATGATGGCTTGGCCTCTGAAAAACTAACTCTCACGAAATTCCGCGCAGCAACGATAGCAGGCGATCTTGAAGAGCTCGCTTTACAGAGCGGGCTTATCATACTTGCTACCCCGATTGCGGCGCTGGCGACTGTCGGTCCGGCTTTGGGCGAACTCGTGAGGCCCGGCCACGTGGTTTCGGACGTCGCGAGCGTCAAGCAACCCGTCGCGGAAGCTCTGGCGAAGGCGTTGCGAAACCGTTGCGACTACGTACCGGCGCACCCGATGGCCGGATCGGAGAAATCCGGGGCGGAAGCGGCGCGTCACGATCTATTTGCCGGCGCGGTGACACTGATATGCCCGGAACTGTCAGGCGACCCCGCCAGCGTGCAGCTAGTCAAAGTTTTCTGGGAAAACCTAGGCACACGAGTCGTTCTGGCAAGCGTTGCAGTGCACGATCAAATGGTGGCTGCCATGAGTCATCTACCCCACTTGCTTGCTGCGCTTTTGGTCAGACACGTGGCGGAAACAAACCGGGTCGCTCTCGAGCTGTGCGGTCCCGGTTTCCGTGATGCGACTCGAATCGCTTCCGGTGCGCCTGAACTTTGGGCCGATATCCTCTTGTCGAATGCTGACGCTCTGAAGCAGCATCTCCTGGCGTTCAAAGACCTCCTGGATGAGGCGGTGACTTTATTGAGCGAGAGAGACGCTAAAAAATTGCAAGCTTTGCTCGACGACGCGAAGGAGAATCGCGATAGGTTATCGCCATAACAGTTTATGTCCGAATTACTGGTTTTTAGGGCGCCCAGGATCGAGGCAGAAATTCGAGTTCCGGGTGATAAGAGCATGTCACACCGCGCGGTGCTGCTCTCGGCGATTTCCAATGGTACCTGCGTCATCCACGGCTTTCTCCCAAGTGAGGACTGTCAGTGCACGGTCAACGCGATGCGCGCGTTTGGCATCGCAATAGATCAACCGGCTGAAACCACTTTAGTGATCCATGGGCAAAGGGGAAACTTTCAACCTCCCAATCAGACGATCGATTGCGGTAATTCGGGAACCCTAATGCGGCTGCTTTCCGGCCTCGCCGCTACGCAACCTTTCGAAACGAAGTTAAGCGGAGATGCTTCACTGTCTTCGAGGCCGATGCGCAGAATCATCGAACCCCTCACCCAGATGGGCGCTTCAATCCAGGCGACCGAGCCGAAGGGCACAGCGCCACTTGTTATTCGAGGGGGGCATTTGCGCCCGATTCGCTATGAGTTGCCAGTGGCCAGCGCTCAGATAAAGAGCGCTATTTTGTTTGCTTCGCTCAAAGCCCCGGGCAAGACGGTCGTTGTTGAGCCTCTCGCAACGCGCGATCATACCGAGAGGATGATGTCATATTTTCTTGTCCGATCGCAGCGCGAGAAGGTCCCCCAGGGATTTGCTATTTCGTTGTATGGTGACCAAGTGCCTGAGTCGAGAGACTTTACCGTCCCCGGAGACATCTCGAGTGCGGCTTTTTGGCTGGTCGCAGCCGCTGCCCAGGAAGATTCCAATCTTTTGGTCCGCGACATCGGCCTGAACCAAACTCGGACTGGAATACTGTCCGTGCTTTTGCGCATGGGAGCCAGGGTTCGAGAAGTGATCGAGGATTGCGATCAAGTCGAGCCAAGAGGCGAGGTTCAAATTCAGGGTGGACGGCTTCGCGGAACCATTATCGAAGGGGCCGAAGTGCCGAATGTCATCGATGAGATCCCGATTCTCGCGGTAGCCGGTGCTCTGGCCCAGGGAAAGACCGTGATCCGTGACGCGAAAGAATTGCGGGTCAAGGAAACTGATCGGCTTGCGGCTATTGCGGCGAATCTGACGGCCATGGGAGTCGAGGTCGTCGAATTGGATGATGGACTGGAAATTTACGGCGGCGCCCCGCTCTTGGGAGCGCGGTTGAAAAGTTACGGCGATCATCGTATTGCGATGGCCTTCGCAATTGCTGGGATGTTCGCGGATAACGAGACGGTGATAGAGGATGCTGATTGTATTGCGACTTCGTATCCTGGGTTTGATGAGCAGTTGGAGAAATTTTTGGCGCCAGATGAGAATCCCCCTACGCCAGTGATAAACCCCGCCGAAGCCTTAGAGAAGAATTGAGCCCGGACATCGACTCCGAATATTCCGTAGTTGCGATCGATGGTCCCGCTGCCTCTGGGAAAAGCACGGTTGCGCGAAAGCTCGCCAAGCGACTGGGCTTCTCCTACGTGAACAGCGGGGGGCTCTACCGAGCGGTAGCCTGGTTAGCCGGCGAGCATGAGCTTCGGCCCGATGATTGGTCCGCGGTTTCTGCCCAGGTGCGCAAATCGGTTTTCAATTTTTACCTGCGCAACAAAGAATTGTCTTTTCTAATCGACGGAAATAACCCCGATACTCATTTGCGCGATGAAAAGGTGAATCGAACTGTATCCGCTATTTCGGCGATTCCTGAGGTGCGGGAATTTTTAGTGGCTCACCTTCGTGAATTTCTAACTTGGGATAACCTTGTGATGGAGGGGCGCGATATAGGGTCCATTGTGTTTCCGGACACTCCCTATAAGTTTTATATCGACGCCTCGCTCGAAGTCCGAGCACAACGGAGAGCGGCCCAGGGACAACGTGATGATCTATTTTTCCGAGACCGGGCCGATGCTTCACGCCGTGCTTCGCCGCTCACGATAGCCGAGGATGCTCATGTGATCGATAGTTCATCCCTCACGATCGACGGCGTCGTGGGCGAAATCATCGGTCGATTGAAAATTAAAAGGCTCCCGGAAGCTCTTGGCCTCGACTCATGAATCCTCTCTACTGGGTCGGATACGCGCTTTGCAAGACAGTCGCCAAGGTCGGATTTCAGTACCAGGCATTTGGGCAGGAGAACATCATCGAGGATGGTCCTGCGATCATGGCTGCAAACCACCAGAGCTACCTCGATCCGCCGCTGGTTGGGATTACCTGTCGCGCAGAACTCTATTTTTTGGCGCGAAAGACACTTTTCGAGAACAAGTTTGTTGGCCCTATACTCTCCAGAGTTAATGCGCTACCGGTCGACCTCTCGGGGGCGGATCTCACAGCTGTCCGAACAATCATTAATTTACTCAAACAGGGGCATCGGACCGTTATTTTCCCTGAAGGAACCCGGTCACTGACCGGTGAAATCCAGCAGGCCAGGCCTGGGATAGGCATGATCATCGCGAAGACGCTTGCTCCGGTCGTTCCGATGCGGATCTTCGGGTCCTTTGAAGCTTGGCCGAAAGGAGGAAAAATCAAGCTGTTGTCCCCGGTCACGGTTGTGGTCGGCAAGCCGATCCGATTCAAAAAAGAAGATTTTGTTGTTAAAGGCCGTGAAGCCTATCAAAAGATCAGCGAGCAGGTGCTTACTACGATCGCCGCAATCGAAAGACCAGGCGGGGCGCCCGTATCACAAGCTTATCGGCGCCTTCTTTGAATGGTAATGCGTTTGATCCGCGCGTCGTCGCTTGGGCTGAAACTCATCACGTCGGGATCTTCTTTCAACGTGTTGTGAACTATTCGGCGATCGTAAGAGTTCATCGGCTCCAGCTTTACCGGCCGACCCGAAATGCGCACAGTCTCGGCAATCTGTCGGACACGTTGTCGCAACTTGTCGTCCCGCATCGCTCGCCAATGGCCAATGTCGACTTGGACTCGGCGTGCATTCCGATCCTGAGCTTGAAGAATTCGATTGAGGAGAAATTGCAGATCTTCGAGCGTCTCGCCGTCGTGACCAATCAATGCATCGCTTTCCGCCGTGAACACCTGGAGCTGACGACCATTCTCGGTCTCGACTTCCTGGATTTCTGCCACAAAGCCGAGGTAACCGAGCATCGTATCCAATATCTCCTTGGCTTCCATTTCTCCGGGGGTAAACAATTACGTTTTAACGATAACTCTTTCGCTTGGCAACTGGAGGAGTCTTCGGGGCCCTCACAAGCGGGGCATCCGCCTGGTTTCTAGTGAGGTACATCTGGGCGACGAAGAACAGATTTTGCACTGTCCAGTATAACGCCAATCCTGATGCATAATTGTAGCAAATGAAGAGGAAAATCAGCGGCATGAAAAGAAACATCCGTTGCTGAGCCGGGTCACCGGTCTTTGGCGTAATGCTCATCTGCCATAACTGGGTCGCCGCCATCACCAATGGCAGGATATTAATTGGAATGCCGGCGAGATGGAAAACCGTATCTGGTTGCGATAGGTCGCGTACCCAAAGGAATGAACTGTTGCGAAGCTCGATGGACTTGTCGAGCATGCCGTAAAAGCCGAAAAAAATTGGGATCTGGACAAGCATCGGCAAGCAGCCACCGAACGGATTGACGCCATACTCTTTGTATAGCTTCATGGTCTCCTGATTCATCCGCTGGGGGTCGTCTTTATACTTCTCGCGGAGCTCATTCATGATCGGCGATAGTTTGGCCATCTTGCGCATCGACTTCGTCGCCGCGTTTTGCAGCGGCCAAAGGAGCGACCGGATAATGATGGTCATGATGATGATGGCCAGCGCATAGCTCTTTACCCAAGCGTGCAGCGTGTTCATCACAGTCAGCAAAATTTCGCTGACCCATTTCGCCCAACCGAAATTCATGATGTCGGCCTGGTCGTTCGGGAGTTTTGCCAAACGATCGAACTCTTTAGGCCCGGCATAAATGTTGAAATTGACGGTCTTGGATTCCCCGGAAGACAACGTAAAGCCTGGAATCTCGATGGCACCCTGGATAGCCCTGATCGGCTGCTGGCCATCTTCAGCCGGCAAATTCACAGGGATCGCCCAGACCTGCCTGCCGTCCGTCTCCTGGGGAGCGAGAATCGTCGCGAAATACTGATTACTAACGGCCGCCCAGAGGATTTTATCTGCGGTGGCAGAGTACACGTCCTTGGGTCCACTTGTCTGGAACAATCCGAACAGCTTACCCGGATCAAAATAGTTCACCGCGATCGAGTTGAATTTGCCGTCCCGGTACCAATCGAACTGAGTCGCGTAGATTCTGTCGGTGCGGTGGATCGGTTCCGCAGCTCCCGTGCCTACGAAAAAGCCAGGCGTTTCGAACGGAGTAGAACCGTTGTTTTTAAAGGTAATCGCGAGGTTGATTTGGTAATCGTCTTTCAGGCCAGCTTGCTTTGAGAGCGTGTAGACTTTGGTGATCTCAAGATCGCCTGCAGTCGTCCGCCTGAGGGTTGCTGTTCCTGCGGTAGGATCGGTCGAGAGTTCATACCCGCTATCCTGCCAGCTATTCGGATTTTGGGTGATCGCGCCGATAGCCGGCGTGCGTCCCGCGTTGAGTTCGACGAATTGACCTTGTTCCGCCCGGTGGTTTAGCAACTCGACTGTTCCAAGACCTCCTCTGTTGTTCGAAAAACGGAGTTGAGCGACATCGCTTTTCAGCGTCTCTTCTTTGTCGGGCACTGCCTGACGCGGCTGCTCCTCAACGGGCGATTGAGTCGTAGCGGTCGATGACCCCGGCGTGCCCCGAGTTTGAGCGGTTTGAGGTGTTGCTGTGGCCTGCGCGGCGAAGGCCGCCTGATCTTGCAGGTATTTTGCTCTCGCTTCAGCCCCTTGGCGCTGTTGCCAATAGATCGATGCGACCAATCCGATTGTGGCGAGTACGATTGCTATCCAAGCTGTGCGGTCCATTCTTCGATCAAATTAGAAAACTTTATTGCCCTTCGGATGCTTGGCCGGAACCGGGTCATACCCAAAAGCGCCCCAGGGGTGACAACGAAAAATTCGCCTGATGCCCATCCAGCTTCCAGCTATCCAGCCATGCACTTCGACAGCCTCTACAAAATACTCCGAGCAGGTTGGTCTGAATCGACAACCAGTTCCTGGGCCACCCGTTAACGCCGCCAGGAAAGGCGATAGTGTAGCCTTGTACAATCTAAGTAAGATCCGCAGGATGCGAGCCATATGAGCTAGGCGCTAAAATAGAGGCGCGCTCGGCCAGCCGCAACCAGTCTCGTTCGAGCTCACGATAAGTTGCCGCTGCTGAGGAAAACCGAGCAATTGTGACCAGCCAAAAGCCTTTTCGAATGCGGTATTGATTCAGCCTGAATATCTCGCGGATCTTTCTCCGGACCTTGTTTCGAATGACTGCATTGCCCAGACGTCGGGTGGCCAGAATTCCAATTCTGGAGGGTGCGTCCGTATCCCGCGTCAACGTTGCCAGCACCAGATGCTTTCCATTCCAGGATTTTCCCGACGCTTTGACTAAGTTGAACTCAGAGGAACGGCTTAACCGGGTTGAGCGAGGGAACTTAAACCTTATCCGCCCAGGGCGGACCATAACCTTCTAAGCCTGAGTGTGACGTGCGTATTGCACTTCCACGCCAACGGGAATTAGGCGCTTCCGGCCTCGCTGACGCCGCCGAGCCAAAGTCGCCCTTCCACCCTTGGTTTTCATGCGGGCGCGGAAGCCGAACTGGCGCTTCCGGGTGCGTTTTGAAGGTTGATAGGTTCTTTTCATGGCAGTAAATCCTGGAGCATCGAGAGTCGCAAAGGTTAGTCAGAGGCCGCCAATTGTCAACCTGGGAGAATCGACTTCGGCCTGAGAGCGATTTCAGCGCGGTTCAAATGATAGCGATTGGTAAGTTGGCTCGTAGCCCGATCCGCTTCCAGATGTAGACCCATTTGCGTCGGGCTTAAATATGGTCCAGCGTTCGGCCCCGCTTAACCGTCGAAAATGGAATCACCAGACGATACAATAAAACTCCTGAAAAGTGGCGGCTGCCAGTTCATCAGCGAAGCCGAACTGAAGATTAAACTGGAGGAAGGGCGTGTTCTAAGGGTTAAACTAGGTGTCGATCCTACGTCGCCGGATCTGCATCTGGGGCATTCCGTACCTCTTTTTAAGCTCAGGCAATTTCAGGATCTGGGCCATGTCGCGGTCTTGATTATCGGCGATTTCACTTCGATGGTTGGCGACCCGAGCGGTCGGTCGTCAACCCGGCCCATGTTGACCCGCGACCAAGTCAAAGCCAACGCCGAAACCTACAAAGCTCAGGCATTTAAGATCCTCGATCCGAGCCGAACAGAGATCGTATTTAACAGCGAATGGCTCGAAAAAATGACCTTCCTGGAGGTCGTCAAGCTGAATAGCCGAGTGACGCTTCAACAAATGCTCCAGCGCGACGATTTCAAGGTCAGAGTGGCCGAAGGGTTGCCGGTTTTCTTACACGAGCTTCAATATCCGATCATGCAGGGGTGGGACTCGGTGATGGTCCGCGCAGACGTGGAGTTGGGAGGAACGGATCAGCTTTTCAACATTATGGTTGGGCGCGATTTACAGAAAGAGCAGGGTCAGCCGCAACAAGTTGCGTGTCTGCTGCCGATCCTTGAAGGGCTCGACGGCGTTCAGAAGATGAGCAAGAGCCTCCGCAACTACGTTGGCATCAGCGAATCGCCACGGGACATGTTTGGAAAGCTGATGAGCATCTCGGACGAATTGATGGCTCGCTACTACGAAGTTCTCTTGAGTGAACGACCGCCGTCCGTTCATCCAATGGAGGCAAAGAAGCAACTCGCTTCCAGAATAGTGGAACAATTCTACGATCGATCTGCAGCTCAGGCCGCCCTCGACGATTTTAATGTGCGGTTTGCGAAACGCGACCTGGATTCTGCGGAGCTGCCGAGTGTGCGTGTAGTCGAGCTCGGCGAAGACATCATTTCGGCTGTTGTGACAGCCTATTCGCAAGGTTTTGGCATCAGCAAATCGAGGAGTGAGGCTCGCCGCCTCGTGGAGCAGGGGAGTGTTCAATGGCGTGGGGAGAAGGTCACTGATCCGAAGACGCGGATCAGCTTTATCCCTGGCGAAGTACTCAAGCTGGATAAGACTCGAGCAGTCCGGTTGATCTGATCGGGATTCAGTCTGGCCCGAGGCCAGTCCGTATCTCCCAGCGGGTCAGGTTCCGCTCGCTTCTGGCGCGCAATTTGCGCGCCGTTTCTTAGCCCGTGTGACTTTTGCGGGCTAACCCTGGGCTAACCCGGTGCTAACCCTCAGGCTTCTCCTCATTGGAAAGCATATCCTTGACGGACTTCCTCTTGCGGAGACGTAACCAGTTGTTCCATGTCTTCCGCAGGTTATCTTTCACGGAGATGTACTCCTGGTTCAGATCGTTCTGTTTCGGAATCTGGTCCAGGATGCCCCGGACGGAAAAGTCATCGGTTTTCAGGATCGTGTAAGCTGTGCCGATTGCAGCATAATGATGAGCGTCACTGGCCGCGGTCATCGGTAAGCCGCGCTCTCTGGCATAATTGAACGCCGATTGGTTGTATCGCTTCAGCGTAGTCGCCGCATTAAAAACCTCAATGGCGTCGAGCGGCAAGGTGTTCAGGACGTTTTCGCGGATGCCCGCCCGGAAAAGGTCGTATGGATGCGGAGGAACCGCTAGACCTCCGGCTTCGTGAGTCAGGTGACAGACTTCCAGCGCAGGTCGTCCCTTCAGATTCGGCAGAACGGCTCCAATGCACAGGAGGTGTCCCTCCGCAGTCGTGACTTCAACTCCTGGAACAACCAGAAAATCGTTGACCGGCGTGCCATCGCCTCGCATGAGGCCTTTGTCCAGCAAGTAGGTGATAGCGTCGCAGGTATTGTGATCGGTCATCACAAACCCGTTCAAGCCCTTCTTGCGGGCTGATTCGATCAGTTGTTCCGGGCTGCTGACCCCGTCGCCAGAAAAGAACGAATGGCAATGGAGGTCGATCTTCAAAGGCATGAGGTGGAGATTATAGAGGAATTGAAACGCGCCAACTAAAATTGCCAGACCCGCCGACTTCCCTCTTCAAGAAGTTCTTCGGTGCAATCGCTCTGGATTGTGTTAACAAAGTTTTGATGGAGAGACTGGCTGGCGAACCGGCTTACCCGTGCGAATGACTAGCAACGAGAACCCAGAAACGAAAAACAAGGAGTCCCAATCGGGCGTCCCCGGGTTCAAAGAATGGGCCATTGTTTGTGATTCGATCGCACGCGGTGAGACGAGCTTAATTTTTCGGAAGGGCGGAATTGCAGAAGGTCGCGAAGGATTCCAATTCAAATATCAACGATTTTTTCTGTTCCCGACCCATTTCCATGGACAGATCGAGCGAACTCGTCTGAGTCCTGACCGAGACGTGAGACCGCAGCAAGACACCGCGCCGATATCGGTTTTCGTCGAAGTAGAGTTCACAACTTGGTTACAGGACTTCAATCTGCTCCGGCCCTTGGAACCTTTACATGTCATGCAGGCCTCTGTCCTGGAAGAGCGTTTTCATTACGACCAACCAGAGGGTTTGTACCTGGCCTTTGTAAGGGCTTATCGGGTTTTGCCCAGATGGATTCTTCCGCTCCGTCCTGCCTACGGTGGGTGCCGCTCTTGGCTCACGCTACCTGATGCGCCACCTGAATTGCAGACAGAAGCCGTTCTCTCGGATGAAGAACAAGGCCGGCGCCGCCTGCTTGTCACCGAGACGTTAGCGTAGGCTTCTGACCTTGCCTCACATGTAAATCAATTGTATCCGCTGAAATGTCGCAGCCACCCGGTCACGAATACGATTAATTTCCGGTGAGTCGTGACGGCGGTTGAGGGAGCTAATCAGATGGTCGAATATTGGTTTGGCGTCTTCGAGCTTCTCCTTTAAAGACTCCAAGTAGTCGTCCATCACTTTTTTGGAGTCTGGATCGCTATCCATTGATTTGACAACGTCCGATTCGGCGAATTGATCCTTATTCTCATTAAATGCGTCTACGAACTTGTTGGCCTGGTCACAAAATTTGTCGGCAGCCCTGATGAAATCCGAATCCGAGGTCACGGTATCGAGCGCCGATCCGAGGTCCTTTATCGCTTCAAGGTAGATGGTGAACGGTTGTTTGTAACGATCAATGACAGCTTGTTTGTCTGGGTCGAGTGCCAAAGCTGGGAGACGCAAAACGAGAAGAGTCAACCCGAGGGAAACCGCAAACTTCAGATTCATAAACATGTCAGACCGCGATTGCGGGACATTGTTTGAGTGTTGTCCGGGAATCAATCAAAAATTTGGCCAATGGCTTCCGAGTTTGCGGGCGATCATTCTCGGCTAATTCTTTGGTCGCACGACCAGGTAATTGCTGACGACCGATCTTCCTTCCGAGAAAATGACGCTGCCCTCAAGTTTGACGTAAAACGCCGTGGACGAACCACCATCGAAATTCAGTGCGCGAATGATCGGATGTTCCAGGATCACTTTCGCGTGAGCAAGTATCTCACCTATTTCTTTCAGCGTAACCGAGCGACAGACACCAAAACCCCATAGAGACGTTCCGCAAGTAAAAACAAATGTCCTCGGGGCGACGCGCTGATCGTTTAAACCCGGCACAACGCGTCCACCGTCCACCAGGAATGGTCCGCATTGGATAGCCTGCTGGACGCCTTTGACTCCTGGAAATTCCGGCGCCCGTGTTAACTCAGGTCGCCCGTTTCGCACGAAAAATATTCCCGACAGCAGTTTCGCCTTTTGGAGAGGATGCAGAACTCTGTTGTTGCTGATCAAGAGCCCAAGCGGATCGAGATTTGCTTCGAAGTAGCCGCCGTTTATCCCGGCGAAACCTCCGCGGCTATCGACGGCGTCGCGGACGCCTTGAATATTACCGTCCAAGTTCGTGACCGTTTCGAATCGGATGTCGGTAGGCGTGAAGTAGACCAATTGAACCTCAGCCCGGCTTGCTCCATCACTCAGCGTAAGTTCGGATGCCGTGGCCTCGCCTTTTGATGTCGTGGAGTCACGCCGCTGAATGACGTTCCAATCCGCGTATAGCCAGCCTGGACTTACGAGGAAGAGCAGGAAAAAAAATTTCATTGCAAGGATCAGGTAGGCCTTGCCAGGCGGAAGCGGGCCCCTATCTGACCCCTGTCGCCAGCACCGTTTGAAAGTAGGGACTGTTTGGTTCCCTCGAAACTATTTGCACCTCGCTTTCCCGGAATCCGGCTTGCTCCAAAAGATGCAGTAGTTGGACCTCGCTGAACCCGAGCCAAAGATCCGCGTACAAATCTCTCGCCTGCTCGAAACTGTGCGCGAGCAAGTCCAGAATAACGAGTCGCCCTCCCGGGCGTAAGACTCGCCTTGCCGCCGCGATGGCTTTACTTGGGCTGTTCGCGTGATGGAGCGCTTGGCTAAAGACAGCCAGATCAATGGAACTGTCCGCAATGGGCGGTTCTTCGAGATCGCCGAGACGGTACTCCAAATTCGTGAATCCTTGCTCCTTTGCCAGCTGGGTTCCGACCTCGACCATTCGCTCAGAAATATCGACTGCGATTACCTTGCGAGCCCGTTTAGCAAGAAGTTGGGAGAGCGTTCCTTCGCCTGCGCCCAGGTCCGCGACATCGACGGGCGGAAAGAGTGTTAAGAGAAGGTATGCGAGGCCTTGCCACGATCTGCCCGGGCAGTAGCTTCGTCCAAATTTCCCCGCAAGCTTGTTGAAGTACTCACGAGTGCGGTTCCTCCGCTTGGAAAGGACGTGTTTCAGACCGGACCGGTCCGAAGCAGCTTCGGGCATGTCCCCGACCGCTAGACGAATTAGACTTCTCAACTCGGGTTCTTTGATCGGCCCGGCAGGCGTCCAGCTGTAATAGATGTTTTTGCCGACGCGCCGATCCTGAACCAAGCCGGAGCGTTTAAGCTGCGCAAGGTGAGTCGAGATTCGGGATTGCCCCATTCCTAGGATTTCTTGGATCTCGGCGACCGAGAGCTCTTCAGCTTGGAGCAGATTCATCAATCGGGCGCGAGTTGGGTCGGATAAGGTGCGAAGCGAATTCAGCGTTGACGGCATGGAAATATGATCGATATATCAGGATATCATGATTGGTCAATATACTCCAACGCATTTCCTCGCCTTAGTCCTATAGTTGATCTTGAGAAGGCCGATCTATATCCTCACTTTTATGATGCGACGTTACATCTTTTCCTCAGAATCGGTGACCGAAGGTCACCCAGACAAAGTCTGCGACACTATCTCCGATCGAATTCTTGATGCTTGTTTGGCCCAAGACCCGCAGAGCCGAGTAGCCTGCGAAACTCTCGCCAAAGGAAATCTGGTTGTTATCGCCGGCGAGATTACCACCAACGCACGCTTCGATTATCTTGACGAGGTCCGTTCGGCTATTCGTGGAATCGGATACGTTCATGAAGAGTCACAATTTCAGGCCGACACCTGCGTAATCGTTCAGGCTTTGAGCCGTCAGTCGCGCGACATCGCCCAGGGCGTCGATGCCAAACCGGCCGAGGGAAAGGAGACGGATGAACAGGGTGCGGGCGATCAGGGGCTGATGTTCGGCTTTGCCGTCCGCGAGACACCCGAATTGATGCCTGCTCCTATCCAATTAAGCCATCAGCTCGGCCGCGAATTGACCCGTCTACGCAAATCCGGCGAGCTTCCTTGGTTGCGTCCAGACGCCAAGACCCAGGTTTCTATTGAGTACGAGGGCTATCGACCGGTTCGGGTGGACGCAGTCGTGATCTCGACCCAACATGCTGCCGACGTAAAGCATAAAGAGATCCGGGAAACCTTGATTGAACGAGTCGTAAAAAGAGTGATCCCGGCGGAGTGGATCGACTCTCAAACGCGGTATCTGATCAATCCAACAGGACGTTTTGTGATTGGGGGCCCGGAGGGAGACTCCGGGTTGACCGGACGGAAGATAATTGTCGATACCTACGGTGGGATGGGCCGCCATGGCGGTGGTGCTTTCTCAGGGAAAGATCCTTCCAAAGTGGACCGTTCCGCCGCATACATGGGTAGATACGTGGCGAAAAATGTGGTGGCTGCCGGTTTGGCTGACCGCTGCGAAGTCCAATTTGCTTATGCAATTGGATATCCGGATCCGATTAGTATTTCTGTCGATACCTTTGGAACGGCCACAGTGGAAGAAGCGAAAATCGAACAGGCTGTTCGTGAAGTTTTTAATTTCAAACCGGCCGCAATCGTCCAGCAGCTCAAGCTGCTCCGTCCGATTTACAGCAAAACAACTAACTATGGGCACTTTGGTCGGGAAGATGATCTGGAGGCGCTCCGCTGGGAGCGCACCGACCAGGCCGAAGCCCTCAAACAAATCGTTTCCTGAAGTATTCGCTAAAGCTACAAATTTCCATGAGTACAGTTGCCCCAAATCTTGTCGCTGATTATAAAGTCGCTGACCTCGGACTCGCTGAGTTCGGCCGAAAAGAAATCGAAATTGCCGAAACGGAGATGCCTGGCTTGATGGCACTTCGTGCGGAGTTCGGGACTTCGAGACCGCTGGCCGGAGCCCGCATTGCCGGGTGCCTGCACATGACAATTCAAACCGCCGTGTTGATAGAAACGCTGATCGAATTGGGAGCGTCTATCCGCTGGTCAAGCTGCAATATTTTCTCCACGCAAGACCATGCGGCGGCTGCTCTTGCGGCCCAGGGTATCCCGGTTTTCGCATGGAAGGGGGAGACCCTCGAAGAATACGACTGGTGTATCGAGCAAACGATCTTCTGGCCGGACGGTCAGCCGCTGAACATGATTCTCGACGACGGCGGCGATCTCACGGCCATTGTTCACCAAAAATATCCGCACTTGTTGAAGGGAATTCACGGGCTTTCTGAGGAGACTACCACAGGCGTCCACAGGCTTTACCAGATGATGGAACGCGGCGAGCTTGGCTGCCCTGCATTCAACGTTAACGATTCCTGTACCAAATCGAAGTTTGACAACTTGTACGGATGCCGTGAATCGCTGCTGGACGGCTTGAAGCGCGCTACTGACGTGATGATTGCAGGCAAAATTGCCGTCGTTTGCGGTTATGGTGATGTCGGCAAGGGGTGTGCCCAGTCGCTGAAAGGGCAAGGCGCGCGAGTAATTGTAACCGAGATAGACCCGATCTGCGCTCTTCAAGCTGCCATGGAGGGTTACCAGGTCTCCACCCTGGAGGAGGTCGTCAGAGAAGCGGATATTTTCATCACCGCGACTGGATGTCGGGATATCATCCGCCGGGAGCACCTCGACGCTATG
>JAFAJU010000277.1 GCA_019236035.1 Verrucomicrobiota bacterium
TTATCCGGCTTAAACGGTGGCAATCATACTCGCGAACATGGTCTTTTCCATCATCACGCCGACGTTTAAGCAGCCCGAATGGGTTCGGCTTTGTGCTGCTTCTGTTGCGGACCAGCCCGGAGTCGCCTTCGAGCATATCATCCAGGATGGGGGCGATGGACAAGGTCTGGAATGGCTGGCGGGCATGCCGAGGGTGCGCCTGTTCGTTGAGCCCGATCTCGGCATGTACGATGCGCTGGCCAAAGGTATCTCCAGAGCGAGCGGGGAGATCATCGGTCATCTGAACTCCGATGAGCAATATTTACCGGGAACTCTTAAAATCGTTGACGAATTCTTCATGCGCCACCCAAAGATAGATGTCCTGTTCGGTGACGCTATTTTGATCAGCGCGGATGGTGCGCCATTCAGTTATCGCAGGATTGTCACGCCTCTGCGCGCACACACCGCAAGTTGTCATCTTTGCACGCTCACCTGCAGTGCTTTCTTTCGCCGCAGTGTTGTCGACCGCGGGTTAGCCTACAAAAGTGATTGGAGAGTTGTCGGTGACGCGGCGTTAGTTTTGAGCTGGCTTGATGCCGGTCTGAAAATGGCTGCTATACGTCGGCCCCTGGCTGTATTTACTTTTACCGGTGCGAATAAAGGCAGGGAAAAAGTAGCGAAGGAAGAAGAGATTCTGTTCCGTAGCCAGGGCGGTCAGGAACGTCGGGCGCAGCCGGCTCTCGTTGCGGCTCATCATCGCATCCGGAAATTACTTGCCGGCGCTTACCGGAGGCGGAATCTCGACGTCCAAATTTTCACTCTGAGGTCTCCTCAGCGTCGGCAGAAGATCGCGGCGCACGAAGTTGGGTTCGGTTGGCCGTCGGGGGAACTCGCGTAGGTAATGGTTGCTCAAGCATTGTTTGCATTTTACCAGTTTTGGCATGGGACACTTCATTTGCGGGGCGCCGGGAGACTTTTGACATTGGCGGCCCAACGTAACCGGAGCCTTCAAAAATTCCGGTTGGTCATCCCGCCGATAGGAGAGACAACCTTTGATTTTCGTGACAGTTCCAGCTTCTGTTGGGTAAACTATTTGCTGGGAGATCGGCCCGAAGAAGAGGGTCTGAATCTCGTCATGCGTCGTTATCTCAGACCCGGCTCGACTTTCTGGGATGTTGGCGCAAATGTCGGTTTGATATCGGGTTTGGCGCTCACAGAGTATCCCGATGTAAAAATCGTCTCAATCGAACCAAACCCTAAGCTCGCAGCTTCATTGAAACTCTTGTTCTCGGATCACGAAAGGGTCATCGTGTTGAACCGTGGTCTCTCCGACACGGATGGAGAGGCTTCGTTCTTCATTCCAGATGGTGCAAGCACCACCGGAACATTGGAAATCAGAGAAAGTAGACCAGGGATAACAACTCGAGTGCGATTGTCTCGCGGCGATTCGTTACTTGACGAGTTTCCGAGCTTAGAAGCGCCGGCGGTTATCAAAATCGATGTGGAAGGACATGAGCCGGCAGTATTGCGTGGACTAAGTCGCGTGATTAGCCAACATCGACCGGTAATCATCTTCGAACATCTGTTTTTGACTGACGAGATAGTCCAACAACTAACTCCTGTAGGCTACGCAAGGTTCTCGATCCATGATAGGACCGGTCAATTGCTTCCAGGGGTGGAGCGGGGCCAGAGTCATAATACCCTGTTGCTTCCCTTGGAACATGGTGGTCAGTGATTTTCGCTCGCCGCACGAGGCGTCAACGTTAAAATAGGTTCTCACTCGCTGATATGTCGCTTTACGAATCGTTGAGGATCGCGATCAATCGTCTTGGCTTCGACGTTTGCCGAGTAGGCCGCGAACGTCTGGGTAGAATCTTGCCCCTGGATCTCGATTCCTTGGCAAAAGGCCCCGAAATCATTTTCGATGTCGGGGCAAACACCGGACGGGCCGCACGCTTTTATCTTAAGCATTTTCCTCGCGCGAGTGTTTATTCGTTTGAACCTTTCCAGCAGTCTTTCGAGGCGCTTCGCGCCGACGGTCGATTAGCTTCGGTTAAGGCCTTTAACGTAGCGCTTGGGTCTAAGAGCGAGGAAGCAATGTTACATTCGTTCAAGGGGTCTGAGCTTAACTCCTTATTAGCGCTGGATCCGAAGGCATCCATGTTTCTTGATGCGGACCGATTGGAATCTCGACGAGAAGTCTCGGTACGGGTCAGTACCCTCGATGATTTTTGCGAAGAACATTCAATCAGGAGAATCGACATTCTAAAGATTGATACACAGGGCTACGATCTCGAGGTGTTGCGCGGGGGTTGCGACCTTCTCGCTTCGAAACGTGTGCGAGTGATCCAAGTCGAGGCGAACTTCGTAACGCTTTACTGTGGTCAACCCAGAGTCGGCGAGCTTGTTGAGCATCTATCTGAAGCTGGTTATGGACTAGTAGGCCTCTACGATGTCGCAAGAAATCCCGCGGGTGATATGAAGTGGGCTGACGCAGTATTTTGTCAGAAGATTGCTTCTGAGAGGTAGAGGTTGATCGAAACCTCGTGATACAGCGTCAAGGAAGGAGTTTGCAGTTTTCCCGAAACTGCGCGTTAACACGTTGACAGGTCGTAAGGTCTTGATCCTTTGGGCCGA
>JAFAJU010000137.1 GCA_019236035.1 Verrucomicrobiota bacterium
GCAAATCCTCACTTCGCTGGCGGCCACCTGCGCCCAGCGCGCCACCAGTTCCATCGCCGACCTCGCCCGCGCAGCTCCGCTCCAAGGGCGCTAATCACATACTGCGCGTCTGTTCAAGAGGCTGTTTTACAATTAAGGATTCGAAACCACCCGTTTCTAAACTCTTTCTCTTCAAAAAGCTGTGTTTTAGGTGGGACCAAAGAAGGCTGCAGGGACGGGTTCGCGGTCGGGTGGGGGGCGCTCCCGCGCGATCTGGGTTTGCATCTCCAAAAAAGGTAGGACACGGGCTCGCGGTAGGGCCAAGATGGGATACAGAAGCCGCGGAGACGCATGGAAACGTGCACGCCCGGATCGCGCTGGAGCGCGCCCCTACCGGCTGCAGACGCGGATTGCGCGTGGGAGCGCGACCAAGCGCATGTTCTGCACGCGCAGGAGCGAGCCCCTACCGGCGGTAAGAGCGCGCGTCCATACAGAACAAGGCTGTTCCGTGACTATAGCAAAGAGAGGGAAAAAGGGTGGTCAATCCGAGCATTTCTTTCCACGATCTATCCGAAGACGAGATCGGCTCGAACTCCGGCACAGTTTGCTGGATGGCGCGTTCGAGGTGGAACCGAATGGAGGCAATGAGGCCATCCTTCGAAACCGGTTTGATCAGGTAGTCATCCGCACCGAGGTTCATTGCGGTACGGATGTCGGACCTTTTCCCTTTGGCGGTGAGGAAAATGAACGGGATAGAGGCGGTCTCCCTGTGAGCACGGATAGCGGCAATGACGCCGTATCCATCGAGTTCCGGCATTTTAACATCGGAGAGAATAAGGTCCGGTTTTTCTTTCTTAGCCAACTCGACGCCAACCCGGCCGTTCTCGGCAGCCAGCGGGTGCATATTCTCCAGCCTAAGGATCGTCGTCAGGTTGCGGCGCATTTCCGGTTCGTCTTCAATTACCAAAATCTTTCTCATAATTTAGGACCCTCTGTTTGTGTAACGGGACTAAGCCGAGTCTGGGGAGCATCGGCAATCATCCGATCGTGTTATATTGGGCGGCTATGGATTTGGGACTTTCAGGCAAGAAAGGGATCGTCTGCGCGGCATCGAAGGGGCTCGGACGCGCAGTTGCAAAGTCGCTAGCCGGGACGTTTCGATACGGACCGGCTACGAGAGAACCTCGAGTTTGCGGCAAAAGCGGCGGGTCATTCAGCGGCGGATGAGGCGCTTCGGGTGCGGGAGCTAATTCCGGCGGGTCGTTTTGGAAGGCCAGAGGAATTTGGTGCTTTTGCGGCGTTTTTGTGCAGCAGCCAGGCGGGCTATTTGACGGGCCAAAATATTGTCCTGGACGGTGGCGCTTACCCTGGATTGATATAAATCAAAGCCATGACCGCAGCCGACGTGATCCACCTGCTGGAACTGAAACCGCATCCAGAAGGGGGCCATTACCGGGAGACGCTGCGCGATGAAATGAGATATGGTGAGCGGTCGGTTTCCACCGCGATCTATTTTCTGCTGGCAGCCGGCGAAGTTTCACATTGGCATCGGATCGATTCTACAGAGGTCTGGCACTGGTACGCCGGGGCTCCGCTAGCCCTTTCGGTGTATGCCGAAGGTCAGGAAGTTGTTATCGTGCGTGTCGGCATGGATCTGAGTGCGGGTGAGCGTCCCCAGGCATTCGTTCCACGTGGTGCCTGGCAATCGGCGCGCAGCCTTGGGTCGTGGACGCTCGCAGGATGCACCGTGGCGCCCGGGTTTCTGTTCGATCGCTTCGAAATGGCGCCACCCGGTTGGGAGCCGGGAGGGCAGTTTTAAGTTTTGAGTTTAGGGTTTTGAGTTTTGAGTGGGTAACGATAACAAGCAGTGTGGTTTTTGAAGGCAACCCAAGACGCAAAACTCAAAACCCAAAATTACCTAGCTTAGTACTCGTAGAACATGCGTTGGATCTCTTTCGTGTCCCTTGTTTTGGTGAGGGCGATCATTAGAAGGATCCGTGCTTTCTGGGGGTTTAGCGTGTCTGAGACTACGAAATCGCGTTTGTCGTCGTTCACCTCGTTGTTCCGGGCGACAATCCCGTTTCCGACCCGAGCACTGCGAACGATGAGAATCCCTTTTGCGCGGGCGTCGGCGAGCGCCTGCTCGGTGACTTCTGAAGGATTTCCGTCGCCGACTCCGGCGTATACGATCCCGTCGACACTGGCCGCCGCGAGGGCGTCAACCGTGGTCCGCGAGACGCTCGCAAAGCCGTAGGCAATTTCAACGTCGGGCAATTTGTCGATGCCCGAAATGTCGAACTCGGAGTTCAAAGTATGCCTCCGCGCCGGCAATCGATAGAAAGCGACACGGTCTCCCTGGACATAACCAAGCACGCCAAGCTCCGGGGATTTAAAGGTGTCCGCCGTTGACGTGTTGGTTTTGGTAACGTCTCGGGCAGAATTGATCTGGTCATTCATACAGACGAGGACGCCTTTCCCAAAGGCTTCTTTGCTGCCGGCAACGAGTACGGCGTTGTAAAGGTTGATCGGCCCGTCTGCGGATAGAGCAGTCGAGGGGCGCATTGCTCCAACGATGACCACAGGTTTGTCACTATTTGTAACCAGATTCAGGAAGTAGGCTGTTTCTTCAAGCGTGTCGGTTCCGTGGGTCACAACGATTCCATCGACATCCCGCTGTTTCAGTAGTTCGTTCGCCCGCTTAGCGAGCTTCAGCCAGTAGTCGTTGGTCATATTCTGGCTTGCGATCTGGAAAACCTGTTCGCCACGTACCGCGGCGATCTTCTTCAGCTCGGGGACCGCGTCGATCAAAGCTTGAACCGGTACAGTTGCCGCCTTGTAACCTACTGTCGTAGTGGAGGTCGCTCCGCTTCCGGCGATGGTTCCGCCGGTAGCGAGAATAACGATATTTGCTACTCTCTTTTCGCTGGTGTCGTCTGCACGGAGGAGTACCGGGCTGCAGAGGACGAGTAACAGGATGGGAACGAAGCGGCTGTTCATTGGGGGACGTTTCATGTTTCTGGTTTCACGTTGCTGATTTCTCGTCAGCTTGAGCGCATTGCCCGATATGAGAAACGATAAACCGCAAACGAGAAACCAGAAACGTGATTAGCAGAGCCGTTCTAATCGGGCTGGTGGGATTCGAACCCACGGCCTCCACGTCCCGAACGTGGCGCTCTAGCCAAGCTGAGCCACAGCCCGTTTGATCAGGAGCACGGAGGTTATATCTCGATTACAGAGAAATCAACATGTTCGTTTCTGGTTTCTCGTTTCTCGGCAGCTTTAGGCGTGCCGCCCAATCATGAGAACGAGAAACCAGAAACGTTAACGGGTGTATCATTTGCCACGCGTTGCCCGGCAGTAGGCGGTCAAGCCATCCACGACACCCTCGACATATTCTTCGTAGATGTTCGGACGCATGACACCGCCAAAATTTTGGAGACCTTGATATTCTCCGGCTTGAATTCTGGCAAAAACCTCTCGGCTATTCATTACGTACGGCTCAAGGTAGATAACTGGGCATTCATAAAGTCGGTT
>JAFAJU010000152.1 GCA_019236035.1 Verrucomicrobiota bacterium
CAGTTCGGAAATGTCGTTATCGCGAGCCGACCGCAACCCGATGGCAGGTTCGCCCTCAGTGTTCTGCAGGAGTCCGGGAATGCTTTGGAAAGTTACGTCGACGCCGGAACCGATCGGAAGGGTGATTGGATCCCGCTGGTCAACGATGTCGACCAACTAAGTTGGCGTTTCTACGATGCGTTGGCTGCCAAATGGCAGTCGGAATGGCTGGATACTGCGAGAAAGCCAAATCTGGTGGAAATCACTTTCAAACTCGCTGGGCGCAATCACACCGAGCGCTGCGTTTTTCGATGGCCGATAGCTCAAACAGGGTCTTAGCTGCGCATTCAGCGGACGGTAGGTCGGCGGTCCTCTGGGGCCGGAATCGAGGTTCCGCGCTCCTTCTGGTTTTGTTTGCCATCATTCTACTGACCGGGCTGATTACGGCCACCGTTGCGTTCGTAAAGAATGACATTGACGAGTACGGGGCGGTGAATAAGGAGTTTAGAGCCCGGCAACTTGCCGAGTCGGGTTTAGCCTTCGGTATTCATCCTCAGGTCCAAAACGAGGACAGATCGTTGCTTGAACAGCAAACGCCTGATGGGGGCCGGTTTCGGGTCGCAATCTCCAGCGAATCAACCAAGCTGAATATCAATTCTCTCCTGCAAGACGGTCGCGATGATCTCCTCGAGAGACTTTTTACCCGCTGGGGAGTGGCTCCAAAAACCGCCGAGGCAGCCGTCGAGGGCCTCCTCAACTATCTTTCTAATCCGCTGAGGGCTCAAATGGCCTCGCAAAGCACCAACATCGCTCAACTTGTTCCACAATTCGCCGCTGTTGAAGAAATGAGCCTAGTACCAGAATTCGGCCCGATCATGGAAAAGCAGCCCGACTGGGCTAATTTCTTTACGATTTGGGGAGATGGCAAAATCGACGTCAATCTTGCTGACGCCGACATGATCGAGCTAATCACCGGTGTTTCGCCGGCAACCGCCGATCAATTTGTAAAGTACCGATGGGGTCCCGATGGCAAGCCTTTCACCGCGGACGATCGCGTGTACGGCAGCATGGATGAGGTTCGCGCCGCACTTGGCTTGAGCCCAGAACAGTTTCAAATGGTCGAAGGTTTACTTTCTCTTAACAGCGAGGTTGACCGAATCGAGAGCACAGGCATAATCGCTGGCTACGAAAAAACGATCGTCGTCATCACTGCTCGTAATAGGACGCCGGTCCGTTATTTGTCATGGCAGGAAAAATAGAAAAGTCGCACACCAATCTTTTGCGCGCGGTCGATGGTGACGAATGGGAGCTTTGGGCATTCTCGGAGAGCAAAAGAGCGCGCTTCGTTCGCCGTCTTGCTACGCCGACCGAGGCGCCGGGAGAGACCGTGGTTGCCTTGCCGGTTGAACGCACCGTTACTTTTGCTGCCTGGTTGGCAACGAGCGACCGTGCGGTGATTCCCGAGATTCTACGGCTACAGTTGGAGAAACGCGGGCTGATCAGCAAGAACAGTGGCGGTTCTCTTGTGGACTATCGGGTGATCGATACTCGCGAAAACCAGGCGCTCGCGGTGGCGACAATTTTGCAGGCCGAATTTCCGGCGGAATTGACCTTTGAGCAGGCGAGTCGATTTGAACCGTCTGCATACACCTTTCCGCTGCCCCTAGATCGGTTAATTGTCTGGCGCGAAAAGGGGCGATTGGCAGTCGCGGCGACTCGGGGGCGAGAGCCGGTCATCTTTCAGGTCCTTAGTGATCGCGAGCTTTCCGAGACGGCCGCACTGGAACTAAAGTGCATCGCGTTTCAGCTTCAGGTCCAGCGGTTGTGCGAGCGGTTTCTCGGAGTAACACTATGGGGAGAATTTAGTGCAGCAGAGAGCGACCGCCTGCAACGATATCTTGGCCTGAAAGTGACGCACGACGCGGTACCTCCTCCCAGCTTGCCTGCGATCCGGTCAAAGCTGCTGCCGCCACAGGTTTCTTCTCTGCACGCGCAAAAACGGCGGCGGCGCCAAATCAGCTTCGGGATTGGCATCCTGACCGCCCTTTACCTACTCGGTGTGCTTGGGCTGGTAGGATATATTTATTGGCAACGCTTTGTTGCCGACGGCCTTAGCCGGCACATTCAGGACCAGGCGCCGACAGTGGCTGCTATTCAGGGAACCGCTGAGCGGTGGCGCCAGGTTGAATGGGCGGTCAATCCGAAGTTGTACCCTGTAGAACTGCTGTACCAGGTCTCACGGCTGTTGCCGCACGATGGCCTTCGTCTAACCGCACTCGAAATCCAAAAAGGAAAGGTCATCGTTCGTGGTGAAGCCAGCACTGCTCCCGCGGCGTTCAAGTTTGCCGAGGATATCAAAGCCAATCCCGATCTGCAGATGTTCACCTGGAGAATGCCGAGCCCGACCTTGAGACCAGATGGTCGAGCTGAATTTGCCATCGAAGGAGACCCAAAATTTGCGAAAATTAACTAAAAGCGAGAAACGACTATCGATAATCCTGATCGTCGCGGTGTTTGCGATGGCCAACTTTTACGGGCTGGGTTATCTTTTCGACCTTCTGTCAACATCATCCCGAGAGGTGTCCGAGCTTCAGAGCCAGGAGCACTCCAACGAAATCTGGTTGAAAGAAAAGGATCTGTGGCTGGATCGGAAACGATGGATTGAGGCGTCCCAGCCTCGCATCCGGCCAAATCAAGTACCGCAATCCGAGTTGCTTGAGTCACTGACGACGAGCGCTAAAGCCGATCAATTGGAAATTCAGGAGCAAAGCTTTGCCGAGAATAAATCAACACCGAACTATCAATCGGTGGCAGTCCGGCTCAAGCTTGCCGGCGCTCTCCAGAACGTTATAAAATGGCTGGTAAAGATTCAGCAACCGGAGTTGTTCCAAGCCATCACCAATTTTTCTTTGAAAAGCGCGAACGAGCCTCCTAATGTCAGCCTCGAACTGGAGGTTGCTCGCTGGTATGCTCCGAATCCGTAAACCGCGTTCCGGTCTAGCTGTGCTTGGTACACTGACGTTAATGTCGGCGATAGCTTCTTTTGCTGGCGGCGCTAACGAGGAGGTG
>JAFAJU010000209.1 GCA_019236035.1 Verrucomicrobiota bacterium
AGTGGAACTCGACAAGATTAAGCACAATGTCGGGTTTGACATCACGATTGTCACCACGGCGAAAACGAATGAAGAAGCCAAAGCGCTCCTAATCGAACTGGGTGTCCCATTCAGCGATAAGAAGCAACTCGCCAAGGCTCAATCGCAGGAGAATTGATAAATGAGTAACCTCTCAGATCCGATCGCAGATTTTTTGGCGCGGCTGCGTAACGCGGCACGCGCGCACCGGGGCGACGTATCGGTGCCGTACTCTCGAATCAAGGAGGAGATAGCCAGAATCCTGAAGCAGGAAGGGTATATATCCGAATTCGAGGTGGACACGCAAAGCAAGCCTGCGTCGATCAAAGTGACGATGAAGTTTGTGAATCGCACCCCGGCTTTGACTGGTCTCAAACGCATCAGCAAGCCCGGGCTGCGAAAATATGTGGGCTCACAGAATATTCCTCGGGTCCTCGGCGGAATGGGTGTCGCAATTCTATCGACGTCGCGAGGGATTATTACCGGCCGCGAGGCTCGCAAAGAACATGTGGGCGGCGAGTTGCTCGCTCTGGTGTGGTAAGGAGGGTTTGGGTATGTCGCGTATTGGCAGAAAATCGATCGCAATTCCTGAGAAAGTGAAAATGGCCGTTACCGATTCGGGCGCGATCAAGGTGGAAGGCCCAAAGGGTAAGCTGGAGTGGGTTTTGCCAAAGCAGATTAAACTCCGCGTGGAAGGAAACCAGGCGGTTTTGGACCGGAATATCGAATCCAGGACTGTCAGGGCGCTCCACGGGCTCTCGCGCAGCTTGGTTAGCAACATGGTGATAGGTGTGAGCCAGGGTTTTCAGAAAGCACTGGAAATTCACGGGGTGGGATTCCGCGCGCAGGTGCAGGGCAAGAATCTGAATTTGAGTATCGGGTTCTCGCATCCGGTCGTCTTCCCGATTCCGGATGGCATCAAAATCACTGTGCAGGAAAACACCAAGATTTTGATCGAGGGCATCGATAAACAAGTAGTGGGTCAGGTTGCTGCAGACATTCGGTCGTATTATCCGCCAGAACCTTACAAAGGTAAGGGGATCCGATACACCGGTGAACAGATTCTCCGGAAGGAAGGCAAAACGGTCCAATAGCAATTATCCCAGCAGAGGCAGGTCTGATCTGTCTCATTGACAGAAATGGCAACGACAAATCACTTGAAAGTACGACATCAACGAATTCGGCGGCGGGTTACCGGCACGGCTGAGCGTCCTCGTCTCGCGGTACACTTCTCCGGACGGCATATTTATGCGCAAGTGATCGACGATTCTGTCGGGAAGACCGTGGCTGCTGCCTCGACCGTCGAGTCGGGTGTGAAAGGGAGTCGGCGGACCAACGCAAATGTGGCCATGGCGGAAAAACTTGGTGCGCTCGTTGCCGAAAGAAGTTTGGAAAAAAATATAAAGACTGTGGTATTTGACCGCGGAGGGTTTAGTTACCACGGGAAAGTTAAGGCGTTGGCCGACGCGGCTCGCGCCGGAGGATTAGAGTTTTAATTTCGAAGGCATCGGCCTAGTGGCGGGCCTTATAGCAGAAACATTATGGCAGGAGAACCTAGAAATCGTCGCGGCGACAGTTCATCTGATCGGAATGCCCAGAAGGGCGACACGACTGAGAAAGTCGTGTTCATCAATCGTTGTGCAAAGGTGGTGAAAGGCGGGCGCCGTTTCAGTTTCAGCGCCCTGATCGTCGCCGGGGATCATAAGGGACGCGTCGGCTATGGCTTCGGCAAGGCAAACGAAGTTTCAGAGGCCATTCGCAAAGCATCTGATTCTGCGCGCAAATCGATGGTTTCAGTAGCTGTCCAGGAGAATACTATTCCTCATGAAGTGATTGGAGAATTTGGCGGTGGACGGGTCCTGTTGCGGCCTGCTTCTCCGGGTACCGGGGTGATCGCCGGCGGCGGCGTACGGGCCGTGGTAGAGGCCGCGGGCATAAAGGACGTGTTGGCCAAGTCGCTCGGCTCGAGTAATCACGCCAATGTGGTCAAGGCCACCATTGAAGCATTGCGCGGTCTCCGGCGCCGGCAGGATATCCTGAAGCTCCGCGGCAAGGAAACGAGGTAGGGAACCGCTCCTGCGCTTCCGACCGGCCAAAAACCCTGGAAGTGCAGGAGTGCGTCTCTAGCGACTAAGAATCTATATTTTATGCGGTTACACGAATTAAAAGCCCGCCCTGGAGCGAAGCACCGGGTTAAGCGGCTCGGCTGCGGTGAAAGTTCCGGTCACGGAAAGACCAGTGGGAAAGGCCATAAGGGCCAAAAGGCGCGTTCTGGTGGCAGTATTCGACTCGGCTTTGAAGGTGGTCAAATGCCGCTCATCCGGCGTCTGCCGAAACGGGGATTCAACAACGCTGCCTTCAAAACCTCTCTGGCGATCGTTAATATCCGCGACTTGCAACGGTTCGAAGATGGCACTCATGTAACCGAACAGCTGCTGCGCCAGAAGGGGCTCATTAACGGAAGCTTTGACGGCCTAAAGATTTTGGGCCGAGGCGAGTTGACCAGGAAGTTGACAGTCGAGGCCGACAAATTCAGCGAGACAGCGCGTCAGGGCATCGAGAAGGCTGGGGGATCCGTCGTTATTCGTAGTTAGTCTCCAGTCATTGTTCTCATGATTTCCGCATTCACGAATATCTTTAAAATCCCGGAATTGCGCCAGCGCATCCTCTTCACTATTGCGATGCTGGTCATCGTTCGAGCAGGCGCAGCCATTACGATTCCGGGGGTGAATGCCCATGTCTTAAACGAGTGGTTCCAAAGCTCGATGGCGAAGTCGGCTGGCGGCGGCGTGGCCGCGCTTTTCAATATTTTCGCCGGAGGTGCCCTGGAGCATTGCGCGGTTTTCTCCCTGGGTATTATGCCGTACATCAGCGCATCGATCATGATGCAGCTGCTGACGGCAGTGATTCCGCGGCTGAACAAGCTGGCGCGGGAAGATGGTGGTAGGCAAAAGATCACTCAATACACGCGGTATGTGACCCTCGGTTTGTGCCTTTTTCAGGGATATTTGCTGGCTGTGTCGATGCAGAATCCTTCCTCAAATCCGTTCCTGCAAGGGATCGACGCAATAACCGCTCGTCTCGGCCCTTTGGTCGAGAACCCCGGGCTTGGCTTCCAGTTTATTGCTACCCTTACATTAAGTGCGGGAACGATGTTTATCATGTGGATTGGCGACCAGATTACCGATCGCGGGATAGGCAATGGTACATCGCTGATCATCACAGTAGGGATTGTCGCTTCGCTACCTGGCGCCCTGGTGCAGGTTTGGAACACTTTCGTCCCCTCCAGCGGAGCTCCCAGCCGGGTGAGCCCAATGGTGCTGGTGGTCATGATCGCGTTCCTGGTTTTGGTTGTTGCGTCCGTGATTGCCCTGACACAAGGGCAGCGGAAAGTCAGTATCCAATACGCCAAACGAGTGGTTGGCCGAAAGGTCTATGGCGGGCAGACACAGTTTCTGCCGCTGAAGGTCAACTCCGTCGGGGTGATGCCGCTGATCTTCGCCCAGGCTATCCTGCTTTTTCCCTCTACGATTTTGAGCATGGCGTTCCGAAACCAGGAATGGGCGGTCATCCTCTCCAACGCCATGGCCGTCGGCGTCTGGCACTATGTCCTGACGGCGGCGTTAATCTTCTTTTTTAGCTATTTCTGGGTCGCAATTCAGTTCCAGCCAACTCAGATCGCCGATGATCTGAAAAAGTACAACGGATACATCCCCGGTTATCGTCCGGGAAAACCGACAGCGGAATTTCTGGAGTTCACGTTGACTCGATTGACTTTCGCAGGCGCTCTTTTCTTGACTGTCATTGCCGTAATTCCGGAGACAATGATTACCTTGCTGGGAGTTCCGCGAATGACGGCGCGATTTTTTGGGGGAACGAGTCTTCTAATCATCGTTGGCGTCCTCCTGGACACGATGCGGCAGGTCGAGACTCATCTGATTCAACGGCATTATGACGGTTTCTTGCGCAAGGGTCGCATCCGGGGCCGGTTTGAACGCGCCGTGGGCGGAACCGGGAGGGTAGTCAAGGAGAGCGTTTTGCTGTGGATGTGGTTGGTATTCGCGGTGTTGGCTGTTGCTGGGGTGGCGGTCTCGATATTTGTCAATCAGAGATAGCGCATCAGGGTGAAGAGACGAATCGTTCTTCTAGGGCCACCGGCTTCGGGCAAGGGTACGCAGGCGGAGCTGATCCAGAAGCGATTCGCCATACCCGCGACGTCAACGGGAGCGATTCTTCGCAGAGAGGCTAGGTCAGGGAGGATGATACCGACCTTTTCTTGGCACGCCGGATGAACGAGTACCGAGAGAAAACTCTTCCGGTGACAGATTTTTACCATACTCGCGGTATATTGGCATGCATCGACGCCGGCCGTGAGGCTGGATTGGTTTTTAATGATTTGAGCCAACTGATAACCGAATGATCCCGATCAAAACAACGCACGAAGTCGATCGGATGCGAGCGTCTTGCAAGCTGGCGAGCAATATTTTAGAGGAGCTTTCCGCGATGCTTTGTCCGGGGATCACAACGAGAGATGTGGATCAATCTGCGGCGAAACTGATGCAATTGGCCGGTTGCAGGAGCGCCTTTCTCGGTTACCGGCAATTTCCCGGCCATATCTGCATTTCGGTAAACGATGAGGTCGTTCACGGAATTGGAAGTTCCCGCCGGATTCAATATGGGGATATCGTTAAGCTGGATATTGGCGTGATTCTCGCCGGCTTCGTCGGCGACACTGCCGCGACGATACCGGTGGGGGTGATTAACGATGACGTGCAGCGACTCCTTGGCGTGACCGAGGACGCTTTGTACAAGGGGATCGAACATGCTCGCGAAGGTCGCCGCCTTGGTGACATCTGTGCGGCTATCCAGGATGAAGTCGAGTTGAACGGATTCAGTGTGGTCAAAGAATTTGTGGGCCACGGGGTGGGTCGCCAACTTCACGAAGAACCGCAGATCCCGAACTATCGGACCTCCGGGGCCACCGCGAAACTAAGAGCCGGGATGACCCTGGCCATTGAACCAATGGTCAACATGGGACGCGCCGCGGTCAAAGTTTTGGATGATGACTGGACCGTTGTTACGGCCGATCACTCTCCATCCGCGCACTTCGAACACACGGTTTTAGTCACGAAAGGTGAACCGGAGATTTTGACATGGCGCGAAAAGACGTCATCGAAGTTGAAGGCAAGGTAGTGGAGTTGTTGCCAAATACGATGTTCCGCGTCGAACTGCCGAACGGACATCGACTTTTGGCGCATATCTCCGGAAAAATGCGATTACATTTCATTCGGATCTTGCCAGGAGACAAAGTTATGGTAGAGATGTCGCCTTACGATTTGACGAAAGG
>JAFAJU010000270.1 GCA_019236035.1 Verrucomicrobiota bacterium
TTGGAAACGAGGTAGCCAGAAACCCTTGCCCGGATGTCCGCGTCCACTGAGCCGTCCAGTGAACCGATCCATTCCTTGACCACCGGGACATCCTGCTGGAGGACTTCCGTTACTAAAACCTCGGGCGGGTCAAAAGAGATTTTTTCCCGCCCACGTTTCGAGCATGCGCTCAGGAAGCAGAGAAGGCAGCAAACGAACATTGCCGCCAACCCGGAAAAATGACGCGGTGGGAGCATCGACGAGCTCATCGCTGATTATTCGCGACCCCGGAACCGCTCGCGTCCACCTCGCGATCCCCGTTCCGCGCTCCAACGGCTGCTGTTGGACCTCCTCTGGTACTGGTTGGCCCTCTCCGAACCTTGTTTGCGTGCCGTGGCCTCGCGATCGAGTCCATTTGTCAGCTCATTGGAAGTTTGCTGCGTTCCTCCGCCCGTCGATCGCTTGGCAGGCTTGTTTTGACGCTGATTCTCGGCCGCCGGCTTCGAGCCTCCGGAACTGCCTAGATTTTGGGGCTGGTTCGTCCCGCCCTGCAAGCCGGTCGGCTTGTTCTGGGCGCCAAGAGTGCTCGGCTGAGTTGGGGTAGAACCCTTTGACGGGGGGGTCACCGGTTGCCACCCGCCATTTTCGTACTTCGACCAGTTGCCGCTATCATCGCGCTTATACACATTGCCGTCATGCGCGGCGTAGAGGTTGTTTGGCCCCTTGGCTACACCGGTACTGCCATACGGCGTGACGACGTGACCGGCCTGGTACGTTTCCCCTCCACGTTCAACGGTCGACGTGCCCCATTGGCTGTAATAGTTGTGGCCTTGTTGGGTCGTCCATGAAGTGTTTGTGCTTGGATTGTAGCCCCAGGCGCTCGTGCGACCGCCGTACGGATATTGGTTAGTATAGGCCCGGCCATAGGCGCCGGTGGAAGGATTGTACCAGGCGGCAGTACCAGCACCGCCATAGGGTCCGTAGGCGTATCCGCCAACCGCATAGAACCCGGTCGCCGGATAGTAGTTTGCCGCGACGCCGTAGGTTGCGTAGTGAGGGTAATAGATTGGGACAGGGGCCGGATAAACATAGGGCGGATAATAGTACCCGGTGCCCCAGACCAGAGCTGCCCCGGTCGCTACGCCGGCTACGTAGGCGCCGGAGTAACCAGCCGTATAGCTACAAGTCACCTGCTTTTCGTTTGATCCCTCAATCTTCACATAAGTCGCATGGTAAACCGGACTACTTGGCGGGATCGAGTAAACCGCCTCAGGTACTTCGGTAGCGGTCGTCCAAGGCCCGGTCGGTGAGGTTGAAACAAACCAGACACCATTGGCGCAAAGGTAATACTTATCCTCGACCCGGATCACGACAGAGCTCGTATTTGTGGCGTAGCTGAGCGAAGTCCCTTCGATCGGCGCAAATTGCGGATCGCCATTGTATTCAACCTTCACCTGCGCCTCTGCTTCGGCTCGGTTTACAACCGCCCAGGTAGGCACCTGGGCAAGCAGAACCGTATCCTCGGCCTCAGAGGTTCCGGGTACTGAAGAGAGTACCTCCGCGGCGTCACTATTCGCAGGGATACGCTGGAAATCTTCCGGTAAATCATTCCCTGCATAGCTCCACGGGCCATCCAGTTGCGGTGCGCGAAACCAGCGGCCGGTCACCAGGTAATAGACTTGTCCATCCCCCGCGTTTTTGAAAACCCAGCTATCAGTGTTGGTGGCATACGCCAATTGGGTGCCTTCGATTTTTTTGTACGCCGGTGCGCCGGCGAAGGCGATGAGCTCGGCCGGCACTGTTGAGTAGAAAACTTTCGGCGCCTTGGCAGTTCCGGAGGCGGCAGGCGGGACAGCCTTTTTCACACGGTCCCAATTTTCGTTACTGGGGAGTTTGCTGAAATCCGCGGGAAGCGTGTTGACCACACGCCAGGCACCGTCCGGTGAGTCAGCCGTCAGCCAGAGCTTATCGACAAGCAAGTAGTAATGCGATGTGGAGGGAGCAAAGAACAAATCCCAATTGGTATTAACAACAAACTCCAATGACACTCCATTGATCGGCACCCGCACGGGCTTGTCCGGGACGATTAAAAGAATGGCCGGTTCGCTGCTCACGAAGATCGGGGGAGGGTCAGTCTTAACCCCGACAGGCTTGGCCCTCTGTTGGCTAGCCTGAATACCCGCAACAAGCCGATCGAATGAGACGGTAACCGATCTGCCAGGGAAGGTCGATCGCAGCAACTGTTCGAGTTTTGTCTGTTCCTCGGCGGCCAGGGAAGGGAATCGCACCGCCACAATCTCGATGTTGTCGATAAGCACCGTGCGGGTCTGGAGGTCCGCTCTGGTGTCGGCACGTACTTCCTCTATCCCGACAGCGGGCTTGCCGTCCTTTGGCGTGAGTGTAAAGGCAAAACGGGCGCGCAATTCACGGAAGTTGTTCCATTCATCGACCTGTGGTTGATAGGCAACGAGACGTACCCCATTACGGGTAACTTCGCGGGGCCAGCCTGGGTCAAGCGGTTTTGACTCAGGCGATTTCGGGGCGGTTGCTGTATCCGCGGCGAATCCGCAAGGAATTGCTTGCGCCCACGCGAGTGTTGCGACCAGCATGAGTAAGAGCGAACCGTTCGAAGATTTCATAGGAGAAGGGGGATGCACGGGAGTGCCAACGGCAGAGCGGATACTAAGCTAACGTGGCGCGGTCGCAACCCTAATCATCCTCCCGGTATGGTCGTTGGCGATTTTTTGGGGAATCGTGCTCGTCGTCGTGCTCGTGCTCGATCTGTAGGACATGGGCGCCGCTGGCGGTGGCATAGCCTATCCCCATAGGACCCATAGGACCTATGGGACATATTGGACCTATGAAAAGCGCATCTTTCGTTTATTTTCTCATTGTTGCTTGGACTTTAGGGCACTCGGAGCAGATCGTACGACGACGGCTCGCACGTGTTGCTAGGGACGCACTCCCACGTGTCCGGGCGTGCGCGTTCCTAATGATGTGAACGTGCCCCTCCGGACGCGCAGGAGCGCGTCCCGACCGACATTACCGTTATAGTCAGACTGTATACTAGCCCCAAAATAAGCGTATTCCGAATGCAACGCGACGAAGTTCCCCTTCGGCCAGGGCAAATTCCTAGAAAACGGTGCAAATCCGACTGTTTCCGGCGACGGAAGGCGCA
>JAFAJU010000433.1 GCA_019236035.1 Verrucomicrobiota bacterium
TTTGAATAAACTCGCAGAAGGCGATTGTTTTTGGGTTTTGCTCCAACTGCACTATGTGAGCCGCTAATCGGTCCTTAATAGTGGCTGGTGACGGGAATTCGTGGGGGAGGCGCTGTACGGCGGTTAATGGCCGGAATTTCCAATCGAGCTGGTAGAACCAGTCGTCAATTTGGTTTTCGGATATCTCGTTTCCTGATCTAGCCTTGACCTCTTGTAAGGCAGTGACTTGCCGGCCATCGTCCGGCCAGAAGCGCATCCGCTGCCACGGATAAGTCGGCAAACGCACGCGGCCGGAGCTATTGGCGTTTGCCTGCAGCGGCGCAGCCCCGCCTCCAACGTACCGGCGAGCCTCTTCGGCCAGGAAATTGTCCCATGTCGCGGCGTTGTCGCCTTCGGGAGAATTTGTGGTCGCTTGCTGGACTTGCTGAGGCACGGTTCCAATCGGGCAGACCCCATGGAAGACGCCTGGGATCGCGGTTCCGTTGATGAAAGCCTTCAGTTTGCTTTCGAGGTCGGCCCAGTCTGCCGCAATCACAGCGGCACGATTGGTAAAAGCATCTCGACCCGTGGCGGCGCTATAGCACACATCAGCGAGTTCCACGTTCGGTCTCGATTCGGCTAGCCTGGTGTAAGCGCGCGCGAGATCGACGAGAGCACCCGGCGCTTTTGCCGAAAAGACGAGTAAACACCGCGGTTGGTTGCGCACAGAGCGGGATTTCATGGGCGGTCGCGGCGCCGCCTCTAGAATGATGTGCGCATTTGTGCCAGTCGCGCCAAACGAGCTGACCGCGGCAAATCGGTCTGCCTCATCAAGAGACAATTCCGATCGAGGCACGATAGAGGGCAGCTCCTCCCACGGGATGTAAGGATTGGGCGTGCTAAAATGCGGTTGAGGCGGAACGGTGCGGTGTTGTAGCACAAGCATCGCTTTAATAAGGCCGGCTATACCGGCAGCGGATTCGAGATGGCCAATATTAGCCTTGACGGCACCGAGGATCAGTGGGCGAGCGCGATTCTTGGCATAGCTCGTCACTGCGGCACGATATTCGATAGGATCTCCGAGCGAAGTGCCAGTGCCATGCGTTTCCAGATAGCTGATCTGGTTTGGTCGTAGGCGAGCCGCATTTAAGGCCTGTGCGATTAACTTTTCCTGTGCAAGCCCATTTGGCACTGTTAGCCCGCTACTAGCTCCATCCTGATTCACCGCAGAGCTGCGAATCAACCCTTCCACTGTATCACCGTTGCTCAGCGCATCCGAGAGGCGCTTCAGCACAACTATCCCGCACCCTTCACCCCTTCCATATCCGTCCGCCGAGGCATCGAAAGTTTTGCAGCGACCATCCGGCGCCAACATGCGCGCACGGCACGCAGCGATAAAACCTAGCGGAGATAATACCAGGTTGACTCCCCCAACCAGGGCAATCTCACATTCTCCTGCTCGCAGGCTTTGGCAGGCGAGGTGAACCGCGACCAGTGACGAGGAGCACGCGGTATCGATCGCGAGGCTCGGGCCTTGAAGTCCCAAAATGTATGAAATTCTCCCAGCAGCGGCGTTGAGTGAATTACCTGTTACAAAATAGGCATCGATGCGAGACGGATCGTCCACTGCAAAGCGCTGCGCGTAGTCGTTGCTGCTTATCCCGATGAAAACGCCCGTAGTTGTTCCCGCGAGCGTGCTAGGACGGATGCCGGCATTCTCCAGAGCTTCCCAGGTAACCTCCAGAAGCAGTCGCTGCTGGGGATCCAAGCTCAGAGCCTCCCGTGGGGAAAGTCTAAAAAATTCGGCGTCAAATTCCTCGATCCGATCGAGAAACGCACCTTCTTGCGTATAGATGCGCCCTGGCTTCGAAAAATCGGGATCATAATAGTAGTCCGAATCCCAGCGGTTGGCCGGCACACGTCCGACTGCGTCGTACTTATTCAAGAGCAAGTGCCAGAAGGACTGCAAGTTTGCATTGCCCGGTAGACGTACCTCGGCGCCCACAATCGCAATCGGTTCGTCCCTGGCATTTTCGAGTTTCCTCAGCTGCGAGATAGATTCGCCGTTCACCTGACCCGTTTGGACCGATTCTTTCCCAATCTTTTCTCCTTCCGAATCTCTTGCCCTTTGGGCGGCTGTTACCGCTGTCCGTTTAGTCTCCTGAGCATAAGAGAAAGTCTTATGCGCGTCCGATTCCGACGAAGGCCCATCCAGGTATTTAAAGAAACTATAGCGGGGCAGTGCGCCAAAGAACGTTGTAAACAGGTCCCAATCAATATTGGCAACGACGGTTTGCGGCGCAGCGCCGCCAAGCATCAATTTTTCGAGTGTTTTAAGAGCGACTCCCGGCTGCAGCGAGGAGATGCCTATTGTCTCCAATCTTTGCAAGGCGTCCGTGCTCATAAGCCCGCCGCCGGTCCAGGGGCCCCAACTTACCGAGATGGCTGGAAGACTGAGAGTCCGGCGCCAGGACGCCAGCGTGTCCATGAAATGGTTCGCGGCAGCATAATGGGTCTGCGACTTTGCCCCCCAAACGGAGGTA
>JAFAJU010000398.1 GCA_019236035.1 Verrucomicrobiota bacterium
GCAACTAACAAAACGCTGGAGCAAGAAGTCGCGAAGAAACAGTTCCGCGAAGATCTTTTTTATCGGTTGAATGTGGTGAGGATTCATCTTCCGCCGCTCCGGCAGCGGAGGGAAGACATCAGGTTGCTGGCTGAATATTTTTTGAAAAAGATAGCTACGCAAAAGCATCTGCCACAACTCAAGCTTTCAGAGGAAGGCGTGAAACTGATGGAGGATTATCCGTGGCCGGGCAACGTGCGCGAGCTGGAGAACACGATTCAACGGGCCTTCGTCCTCGCCACCAGCGATGTGCTGCTTCCCAAAGACATACCCCTAGGCGTAGCGACCCAACCGGCCGAAGGCCAGTCTGAGATTCAGATGACAGCCGGCAACACAAACCCAAGTAAACCGACGCTAGAGACAGCCGTGGAAATGCTGCTCGATGCGGCGTCAACGGATCGTTCACTTCAGCTGCTTCCATGGCTGGAACGGGAATTCACGCTGTTTGCGATGAAGCGAACAAAAGGAAATCAGGTTAAGGCGGCGAAGCTTCTTGGGGTGACTCGTGCGACCTTGCGAAAGCGAATCGAACGATATGGGATTACCCGGGAGCTGAATTTTCAATAGATAGCCTGCATCGCTCACAAATCCTTTAGAGATTTATGAGCGATGCAGGCTGTAGAGATAGTTGATTCGATTCGCAATCGGGAGGCTTTTCTCCGGCTGCTGCAGACGAAAGGTCCGGTAACGCTGGACCACGTCTGCGCGGGGGCACAGGCCTTTGTCGCCGCATGCGTAGTCAGCCATCATGCTTCCAGATCTTGCTGGATTCTCTGTCCGGATGTCCGTCGGCAGGAGGAGATTTTCAACGGCCTTTTGAACTGGGAGATCGAAGCCCGGTTTTTCCCAGAACTCGAGTTGCCGGCCTTCGAAGGGGCACTGGCCGATCCTGAGATTGTTGCCGAGCGCCTGGAAGTTCTCCGGAAAATTACCGAGGGCAAACGCGCGGTTGTTGTCCTGACGGCATCTTCGCTGGAGGACAGGGTTCCATCCGCTGAGGCGCTCAAAAAGCAATCGGTCGTGCTGAGGCGAGGCGATAACCTCAATCGGGAGACCCTGATCGAAACACTATTAAAAAATGGTTACGAACAAGCTCCGCAAGTGACAACCCGCGGCCAATTTGCAGTGCGCGGCGGTATTCTGGATATTTTTTCGTGGCAGCATTCTCTTCCGGTTCGAATTGAGCTCTATGGCGAGGAGATCGACTCAATCAGGGAGTTTGAACTGGATGATCAAACTTCAATCCAGACGATAGAACGATGCGAATTGCTCATTGGCGATACGGAGCATCTGACGGTCTGCCTCCGCGAATATTTGGCAAAGGGAGATATCTTGATCGGCATCGAGTCCGACCTCGGGGAGGCGCAGATCACCATAACCGCCGGCGCACGTGCTGCGGATGGGATTGAAGATTATCGGACAGCCTTCTTTGGCACTGGCTTTGAGGAATTTGAAGCCGGCGACTTTTTGATCGAAGAAGCCAAACGCGAAGCTGCGCTACGGCAGGTTCGAACCTGGATTGAAGAGAGTTGGCGGCTATTCGCGATCTGCCACAACGAGGGAGAAATCGAGCGGTTGCGAGACGTACTGCACGACAATGAGGTGAACGTTGATGCCGTCCGCTTCGTTCTCGGATCATTGACTCGCGGTTTTGTTTATCCCGAGGCGAAGCTCGCTGTTTTGTGCGATGCGGAAATTTTCGGTCGCTATCAGAGCCCGAGCGCTCGCCGCCTCGCACTTCGGCGGTCGCGGCTTCGAGGGGGACGGTCGCCGATCGACTTTGCCGAAATCGCTGAAGGGGATCTTGTTGTCCATCTCGAGCATGGAATCGGCAAGTATCGCGGCATCCAAAGGTTGCAGCAAAACGGTTCCGAACAGGAAGTCGTCGCCCTCGAGTTCGCAAACGAAGCCCGGCTCTATGTTCCGTTCGAACAGGCTTTTCTCGTGTCGCGATATGTCGGCATTGGAAGGCGGTTCCCGCCCCTCAGCACGCTGGGTGATAGCCGTTGGAGCAGAGCAAAGAGAGCGGCGGAGACGGCTGTGTTCGACTATGCCTCCAAGTTGCTCATCATACAGGCCGAACGGAACGCATTGACGGGTTTCGCATACTCCGAGGACAGCAAGTGGCAGAGCGAATTCGAATCGTCGTTCCTCTACAAGGAGACCACCGATCAGCTGCGAGCAATTCAGGAGACTAAGGCCGACATGGAGTCTCAACGCCCGATGGATCGATTGATCTGCGGCGACGTCGGCTTTGGGAAGACTGAAGTGGCGATCCGAGCTGCGTTCAAAGCGGTGATGAATGGAAAACAAGTCGCCATGCTGGTGCCAACGACGGTCTTAGCCCAGCAGCACTACAATACGTTTCGAGAGCGAATGTCAGACTATCCGATTCGCGTAGGAATGTTGAGCCGTTTCCTCTCTGAGCGAGAGCAGCGAGAAACGATCCGGGGTCTACGAGACGGATCCATCGACATCGTTATCGGCACACATCGGCTGATCATGGGCGATGTAGAGGTCAAAAATCTGGGGCTTGTGGTGATAGATGAGGAACAGCGCTTCGGGGTGAAGCATAAGGAGCGGTTTAAAGAGCAGTTCAAATTGGTCGACGTGTTAACGCTTTCCGCCACGCCAATCCCGAGAACACTTTATCTGTCGCTCGTTGGCGCCAAGGATATGTCCGTTATTGAGACGCCGCCACCGAACCGTCTTCCGGTCGAGACCGTAGTTTGTGGTTACGACGAACGAGTCATTCGCGACGCGATTCAGCGAGAACTTCGTCGCAACGGGCAAGTTTACTTCCTCCATAACCGGGTCGAAACAATTGATCGCGTACGTGAGCGGGTGCAGTTGCTCTGTCCGGACGCACGAGTCGACGTAGGCCATGGCCAGATGCACGAACATGAGTTGGAGGACGTTATGCAGAAGTTTGTCGACGGTCAGACGGACGTTCTGGTCTCGACAACAATTATTGAGAGTGGCCTGGATATTCCGAACGCGAACACCATTATTATCGACCGGGCGGACCGGTTTGGTTTAGCCGATCTGTATCAGTTGAGAGGACGAGTCGGCAGGGCCCAGCACAAGGCCTACGCATACCTTTTCCTTCCGCGGGACATGATGACCGTCGGCTCGGCTCGGCGGCGAATCAACGCCATCAAGCAGTATTCCGGTCTTGGAGCGGGATTTAAAATTGCGATGCGGGATCTCGAGATCCGAGGCGCTGGCCACATTTTAGGCACAGCGCAGAGCGGGCATATCATCAACGTTGGATTTGACCTCTATTGCCAATTATTGCAACAGGCTGTGGAAAAGCTGCAGGGGCGACGATCTCTTACGCGAACTGACGTCGTGATGCATCTTGATTTCGTTTGCACCAATGAGGCTGAGTATATCAGTTCCCAGGCACATCTGGAACCGGCCTTCATCCCGGCGGACTACATGGCGCAACCCCAATTGCGAATCCAGGCGTACAAGAAACTTGCAGGGGCGACTTCGCGGGACTCGCTGCAAAAACTGGGTCGCGACTGGCGGGATCGATTCGGTCCGCACCCCGCCGCTGTTCGTAACCTCCTAACTTTGAATGAGATAAAGCTCGCGGCCGCTCGGGCGAAGGTGGTTTCCATCGAGGTGAAGGAGTCTAAAGTGATGTTGATCAGAGGCGGGGATTACCTCTTGATCGGTGACAGGTTTCCACGCTTGACTTCCAGCGGAGCCGAAAATAGTCTTGCGAATTTGTTATCGCTCTTAAGTCGACTTTCCTGACAATACTCATGCCATCAAAGCTGTTGGTCCCTTTGCTATTTGCCGTCGCGTTTTTGGTCCCGCAGATCCGAGCTGCTGATCCGGAGGTCATTGACGGAGTCGCGGCTGTGGTCAACGGAGATGTGATCACTTTTTCACAAGTCCAGGAGGTTTCCGGGCCGCGCGAACGGACGCTGCGCGAAACATATACTGGTCAGGAACTGATCGATAAGATCAAAGAGGCTCGCCTGGCCGCGTTGAGCGATCTAATCGATCGGCAGTTGATCGTTCAGGAGTTCAAAAAGAAGGAGTACAGCCTCCCGGAATACGTAGTCGACGATCAGATCCAGAGTATTATCAAGGAGGAATTCGCCGGCGATCGCCAGGCCTTCATGCGAACATTGAATGCTCAAGGCTACACGTTGAGCAAATTTCGTGAGGTCCAAAGGGACAAAGTAATCGTTGGGGCGATGCGCCAGAATAACGTCAAAGGGAATTTTACTGCCACTCCCCAGCAGATTCAGGCCTATTATGATGCGAATAAGCAGGAATTTGTTACTCCCGAGCAACTCAAACTTCGCATGATCGTTCTGAATGCCGATCCGCTCGACGCGAATTCGGCGGATTCGACTAAAAAAATGGCGGACGAGATCCGGGAAAAGGTTAAGGGGGGCGCCGATTTCGCGACGATGGCCAAAACATACTCGATGGATGGAACGGCCGAGTCCGGCGGCGACTGGGGATTTGTTGACCGCAAAACGTTGAACCAGCAGTTGACGGACGTCGCGTTTCGCCTCTCACCAGGCCAAATGAGCGACGTGGTTCAAATCGGGGATTCGTTTTATATCTTGTATTGCGAATCCAAGAAAACCTCCAGCTTTGTTCCTCTGCCTGAAGTTCGCGACGGAATTGAGAAGAAACTGGAGCAGGTTCAGCGGCAAAAGGCCACCCGCAAATGGATCGATAGCCTGCGCGAGAAGGCGTATATCAAGATTTATTAGTCCGCCGTCTCGCATACCATGATGACGTCGTTGCGTTCAGCGGCGAAAGGCATGCTATTTCGGGTACGGGACACTAGCCTGCTGCAGAAGTATCTCAAGGTTTTCGATATCGGGTTACAGAACACTTTTGTGTATCGCTGGAACTTTTTCCTGCGATCTCTCTTTGGCCTGTTTCCGCTCCTGGGCACCGTCTTTATTTGGAGAGCGATCTTTGAGGCCAAGGGGGGACCAATTAATAACTTCGATTATGCGACTGTCGTCTTCTATTTCCTTTTGGTGCTGGTGCTCGATAGCTTGATCACGCCTGGTGACGATGAATGGCAGGTGGCGGCGGACATTCGCGATGGCCAGATGAACGCTTTCCTGGTTAAGCCGATGAACTATCTCGTTTATCGGATGGCTCTATTTGTCAGTAACCGCCTCCTATACACACTAGTGACCCTCCCGGTCGTCGTAGTCGTCTTTGTTGTATTTCGGGATTACCTCTTCTGGCCCTCTTCGTGGCAAACTTGGGCGTTAGCTACGCTCAGCGTGTTGATGGCGGCGCTTTTGCAGTTTCTGATCTCCTATTCGGTAGCGCTGCTCGCGTTCTGGATGCTGGAAATATCAACAGTGGTGTTCATAATCTATTCGTTTGAGTACTTTCTGAGTGGCCACATGTTCCCACTCGGCTTTATGCCGGCGCATATCCGGGAGATTATGAAGCTGTTGCCTTTTCCTTATGAGCTTTATTTCCCCATTTCGATTTTCATGGGCCAGGTGCAGGGCGCAGCTCTCTGGCGAGGACTCTTGATTCAGTTTTGCTGGGTTCTAATCACTGCGCTCGTCGCAAATACAATGTGGAAGCGCGGGCTTAAGCGCTATCAGGCGGTCGGAGGGTAATTTAGAGGTTTAGCGGCGAAGCCGAGATGGATCGCAAGGTATTCATTTTCACCCGTTCCCGTCGGTCACCCCTTCAGGGCGGATTTCGATGGAGCTTTCCCAGGCCTGAAGGCCTGGGCTGTTCTGTTAAACCGCTTCGCGGTAAGATCCGACAACACCTAAGGTCGGGGAAACGCGAAGGGTCGGACAACGGCGAAGCGGTATTCCCTCATTGGCGTTCCTTTTTTCTTTGCCAGGAGTTGCTCTCGGCAACATCCTTAGTGAAGCCGCCCCTTAGACCGACGAGATGCAGGGGTCTCAAGGTCCTGCTTGAGACTGGCGCCGGTCGGGTTGTGCGG
>JAFAJU010000029.1 GCA_019236035.1 Verrucomicrobiota bacterium
TTGGTAGGCGATAATGGGGCGGGCAAGTCCACCCTCGTAAAAGTCATGTCGGGCGTTCACCCACCGGACACTGGTAAGGTTTTCTTCGACGGCCGCGAGGTAACGATTAATAGCCCCCGCGATAGCACCAACCTGGGGATTGAAACCGTATATCAGGATCTAGCCTTGTGTGATAATCTCAGTGTGGTTGCTAATCTGTACGTCGGTCGGGAATTAAAGAAACCCGTGCTCCCCGGCCTGCTCCACCGCCTGGATGAGATCGCCATGGAAAAAAACACCATCCGGCTGCTGAACGAGTTACACATTTCCATCCCCTCTGTGCGGAATTTAATCGCCAGTATGTCAGGGGGCCAGCGGCAGTCTGTGGCAGTAACCCGGGCCATTATGTGGGATTGCAAAATTGTGTTGTTAGACGAGCCGACGGCGGCATTAGGTGTGGAACAGACCCGCCAGGTAAAAAATTTGATTCTCAAACTCAAAGAACGCAGTTTAGGGGCAGTGGTAATCAGCCATAATCTGGCTGAGATTCTGGATATCACCGATCGGATAATTGTGCTCCGGTTGGGCCGGCGGGTAGCCACTTTTGACACAAAATCCATTCGTCCCGAGCAGGTCGTTGCTGCGATCACTGGCGTATGAGCGAATTCTCACTGGGCGTTAAGAAAGAAAATAACAAAACCTCAGTACCAGAACAGTTTAGGACAAGCCTACAACGCTATCTGATTTCCGGCGATGTGAGTTCTTACGGAATTTTGCTAGGGTTGATCCTTATTTGGGTGGTGTTTGAGATTGCCAATAAAAGCTTCCTTGCCCCGCTCAACCTGGCGAATATGCTGTCGCAGATATCCTCCATCGGAATTCTATCGGTCGGAGTGATTCTGGTCTTGCTCATCGGCGAGATCGACTTATCAGTAGGCGCAACGAGCGGGTTTACCGCCGGTATTATGACGGTCTTATCCGTCAACTTACGATTTCCGGGCATTGCCGCAATTCTTCTCGCCATCCTTCTCGGGTTAACCATTGGCGCGATCCAGGGGTTCTGGATTGCAAAAGTTCATGTTCCTTCGTTTATTGTAACTTTGGCTGGCCTTCTCGTCTGGCAAGGAGGTCTAATCTATTTCATAGGAGAATCGGGTACGCTGAATTTACGTGATCCGATCATCACCGGGATCGCGAATACCAGCCTGCCTGTCTGGGCGGGCTGGGCTCTCGGCATCATTTCAATTCTAACCATCACCCTTACCTCCTTTGGGGAACGAAATCTGCGCGCTCGTGCCCGTCTTCCGGTCAAACCGATATCCATTGTGATTGCCCAGCTTTTGATTATTTCAATTGCAATTCTGCTTGTCATCGGATTGATGAATATCAACCGAAGCCTGAACACTACGAATAAACCGATCCAAGGCATGCCTTCAGCTTTCTTGGTATTTCTCGGCTTTGTTACCGTTTTTCACTGGATCACACGCTATACAACCTTTGGTCGGCATATTTATGCAGTTGGCGGAAATCCGGAAGCGGCAAGGCGGGCAAGTATCGACGTTGACAAGATTCGTATAGTTGTTTTTACTCTCTGTTCCGGCATCGCTGCTTGTGGGGGGATCGTAGCCGCGTCTCGGTTATACGCGGTGGATACGGGGTCCGGGAGTGGCGATGTTTTATTAAATGCGATTGCCGCTGCAGTAATTGGCGGCACGAGCTTATTCGGAGGGCGGGGAACGATCTGGTCTGCATTGCTCGGCGCATTGATCATTGGATCGATCAACAACGGCATGGACCTTTTGTCCTTTCCGTCATCTATTAAGTATGTGATCACCGGCTGCGTCTTATTGCTTGCCGTAACCATTGATTCGACCAGTCGTGCCCGCCGGCAGCGTTCTGGAAAAGGTTAATCGCCAGGGGACATTCTTCGTGGTTAAATCCCAAGAAAGGTAGCCCGAGATAATCAATTTGACGGACGGTTTTCACAGTTGGGCGCTGGAGCTGATGGACTATCTTTTAAGACGGCGATTACCAGGAAAGGTGGTCGCCGGAATTGGTCTTGGACGTCGGTGTCGGTGATGTCCCGGTCGGGTTTGGGTTCTTCGAGGCTCTTTATCAGGAAGCCGGCCTGGATCAACGTGTTGACGTAGGTCGCCATGGTCCGGTGATATTTGATGACGTTCTCGGTTAACCAATTGGTTTGGCGGCAGCCCTCTCTCTGGTAGTTATCGATCGGCCAATGGAGACGTTCGCCGGTCGCGCTGTAGTACCAGTTCTGAGCTGGTAGGGTAGTGAAGATCGGGTGTTCGACCGAGAAGAGGAATAGGCCTTTGGGGGTCAGGCAATGATGGATTTTGCAGCAGACGCGGTTGAACGATTCGACATAATGGAGCGCTAGAGAGCTCATTACGATGTCAAACTCGTTGGCCGGGAAATCGATGTCTTCGATAGCGGACCGGAGATACTTGATCCCGGGTGCGTCGGTGGTTGCGCGAGCCCGTGCGAGCATTTTCTCGGATAGATCGATCCCGACAACTTCGGCAGCTCCGTGTTCGTGTGCGTAACGGCAATGCCAACCGAACCCGCAACCCAGATCGAGTACGCGTTTATCGCGCAGATCAGGCAAAAGAGCGCGGAAAGTGGTCCACTCCATAGCGGCCGCCAGGCCGTGGATGGATCGAGCCATCCGGCTGTACTCCGCGAAGAACTCGGGTTCGTCGTATTTGTTCTGCTTCACCGCGCTTTAGTTTCGCCCAGCCGCCTCGAATACACGTCGAGGGTTATGTTCGAGCATTTGCTTGATTTCGCGCTCGGTCACACCCAACCGGCGCAAACGGGGTACGAAATGGCGCAGGACGTAGCCGTAGCCGAAGCCTCCGTAACAAGTCAGCATCATTTTCAGGAAAACATCCTGCGAGATTAGAATTCTTTCTACATATCCTGATTTAATAAGGTTTTGAATTGCGGCGGCGTTCTCTTCATCACTCGGGCATTGAGCGTGCTGATCGGCGTAGTAGTAGTCCATCGAAATCATGTCGTACTCCAAATATGCGCCGCGCTGCGCGAGACCGGCTTGGTAGTCGTAATCCCGCCATGAGGGACCCATGTGACAGAGGATGACGCCATCCAGCAGACCTCCTTCTTCCGCAATGACGTCCAGCACGCGGTGGGCCAGGCGTTCCCAGGCAGGGAGGTGAATCATGAGTGGGACACGACAGCGTTTCTGAGCACAAGCGGCGCCTCTCAATACTTTCTCCTCCTCCGGCGTAAAATGCGCAGAGACACCAATTTCGCCTATAAAACCGGCACGAATACCGGTCTCATCAACCCCCTGGCGTAGGTCGCGCTCGATTTCGGCCGCGATATCATCACGGGCCATCTGCCGAACGACGGGTGGATGCGATACTTCAAGATAATATCCACTGCCCATGACCACGTTAAGTCCGGTCCTTCGTGAGATCGCTGCTAAAGCCTGCGGATCCCGGCCGATGCCGCGGTTCGTTGGATCTAGTATGGTGTTGCCGCCGAGATCTGCGAATTGCTGCGCTTCTCTGGACGCTAGGTCCACATCGTACTGCTGAAGGTTGTCGAGGTTCACAAACGGGTCCATTCGCAGCTCGCCAAGAATAGAGAGCGAAACTGGCGCATCGCGCAGCGCCATACGAGAGGTTGTCTTGGGAGGATGATGCCAGGTGGCGAAGCTCATCAGGAGATGTTCGTGCATTAGGGTGACACCGATCGCGTCGCTCTGGATTGGCCCTAAGACCGTCTGTACGTTGGTTGACATAATCTTTATTGTTTAAAGGCGCGCCGCAGGGCACCGCGATTGAGCACAATGGCGATGACCAGAATCACCCCTTTGATGATCTGTTCGTAAAACGGCGAGACTTGCAACAAAATCAGCCCGTTTCCTATAACAGCGAGGATGGTCGTCCCGAAAAAGGTGCCGAGCAGTGTGCCGTCACCACCGAACAAATTTGTCCCGCCAAGCACAACGGCGGAAATGACGTCCAGCTCGAAGCCGACTCCGGAATAACTCGAGCCCGAGGCCAGGCGTGCGCTGGTAATCATACCGGCAATTGCGGCGAGCAGACCCGAGAAAATGTACACGCTAACCTTCACCCGGCTCGTATTCACGCCGTTACGCCGGACGGCTTCTTCGTTCGAACCTACGGCCGTGATGTAGATGCCAAATTTCGTACGATTGAATAGAAGATAACCAAGCAACAAAACCAACGCAGCAATGACGATTGGATAGGGGATGCCTAACAGGAAGCCGCGCCCGAGTTCTATGAAAGGGCTCCCGGGGGGTAGCGGAATGGAATAACCCTTTGTGATCACCTGGGCGACGCCTCTCAACACGCTGAGCGTGGCCAAAGTCGCAATAAAGGGGGGAAGCCCGCCGAGGGTCGCCAGGAAACCGTTTATTAATCCAACAGCGGAACCGAGCGCCAACATCGAGAGGACAACGAGCCACCATGGCCCTCCAGCTGAAAGCATCGAAGCCGCCAGAACTCCGACGATCGCCAGACTCGAGCCGACCGAAAGGTCAATTCCGCCTGAAGTGATCACAAGCGTCATCGCCACCGCCACAATCAATGTAGGAGCCGCCTGGCGAAGAACGTTGAGTATGTTTCCGGTCGTCAAAAACGTCGGCGTGCAGGAAGATATAATGACGACGAGCGTCAGGAGAACCGCAGCCAGTCCGAGTTGGAAAGCTGTGTGCTCATGCGTGAGCCAGGTGCGCCAAAAGGGCGTGTGCGTCTCAACGGCGGATTGAGATCGGACAGGCATCACGCAATTCCCATCATAATATCTACGATCTCTTCGAGCGAAGTATGCTCAACCCGGCGCTGTGCGCGCAAGGTGCCCTCATAGAGAATAGCAATACGGTCACAGGCACGGAAAACATCCTGTAATCGATGTGTAATAAAAACAATCGAGACGCCTTGGTCGCGCAAAGTCTGGACGAGTGTGAGCACTTTCTCAACCTCCCGTACCGCGAGTGCCGCGGTCGGTTCGTCAAGAATTAGCACCTTTGGCCGGAAGGTGACCGCGCGACCGATGGCGATCGATTGGCGTTGTCCTCCGGAAAGAAAGCGAATCGGTGTGGTCAGCGAGCGCACTACAATATGCAGGTCATCGAGCGCGCGACGGGCCTCACGATACATTCGCGGACGATCAACAAAAGGGCCGCCCGCCGGGACCGTAGGTTCACGTCCAAGAAACAGGTTGTGCGCGGCGTCGAGCGAGTCGCAAAGGGCAAGGTCCTGGTAGACCATCTCAATGCCAAGTGCGCGCGCTCCGCCTGGGTTGTGGTAAGTGACCGGTTCTCCTTTAAATAGAATTTCGCCTTCGTCCGGAGCGATCGCCCCCGCCAGGATCTTCATCAGGGTTGATTTGCCGGCACCATTGTCGCCGAGGAGCGCAAGCACGTCCCCCGCATACAACTCAAGGTCTACACCGCGCAGGGCGTCCAGAGCACCAAACCGCTTTTTCACCCTGCGCATCTCGAGCAAAGGAATCGCCATGTAGTGATGATGAAGGTCCTGTTGTCGAGCTATTTGAAAGCATCTCTGTATTTGCCGAGGTTCGCCGTGGTCACGAACTCCACTGGCACATTAATGAAAGCAGGGACCTCCTTACCCTGCGAAAGTTTCACGAGCGCATCAATAGCTTCGACCCCCTCCTGATAGGGGTTTTGCTGTACCACACCAACAAGAAAGCCGTCATCCATCGCTTTGACCGCCTGCTTGGAAAGATCCCAACCGAACAGTTTGACGCGCTTGGTTGCTCCCTGTGACTCAAGCGCCGCAATGGCCCCAATAAGAGCCGGTTCACCAGTGGCATAAATCACGTTAATATCCGGAGACGACGTCACCAGATTCTCAGAGGCGGCCAACGCGCGTTCTTGCACGTTCTGCCCATCAACGGTATTCCCGATCGTCACGCCAGGGACGTTTTTGATGGCCGCGATGAAATTGTCTTTGCGTTGGTTTTGAATGAAAGAATTCAGAGCCCCGATGATTCCGAGCTGGGCCTTGCCACCCATATTTGCAGAAATAAATTTCCCTACGAACTCCCCAAAATCTGCCCCGGCCTTGGCATTGTCCACGCCAATAAAGGCTTTGACGCTCGGATCTTCGACTTTTGCGTCGACCGCAACCACCTTCACGCCACTTTTCGCGGCATCTTGTAGGGCCGGGAGGATCCCTTTCACGTCAATAGCGACCATGATTATTCCGTCCACTTTTTGCTGTGTCAGAGTCTCCACGGCATTGACCTGAGCGGTCGGATCGTTATTGCCGTCAATGACCTGAAGGTTCACTCCAGCCTTCTTCGCGGCGTCCGTGGCACCGGCGTTGATATCGTTGAAGAACTTTGCCTGCAGATTGATCAGTACCAATCCGATACTCAACTTTTTTTCCGCGCCTTGCGCGAACGAGACGATAGGGGAGGGCCAGAGAGCCATTAGGCAGAGACCCGCAATAACTAACAGTTTTTTTGTGTTCATAATGAGATTTTGGGCTAGCAATGTAGGGAAGTTTCAAGTGTGCAGGTCCGCGAGCCGGCGCTTCCTGGAGTGGGGGGTTAGGCGATCCGATGGAATTTTTTGCTGACCTCCATGAGGGCGAGCTTGTTTCCGGCCAGTCGTCTGCGCCTTGACTGTCTTCGGCCGGCGCCGCTTGGGTCCGCGAGTTGATCCCCTGATGCGGAGGCGCACGCCCAGCGTATCCCGTACGAGAGGCGCCCGATCACGAACGTGGCGAACGAGCATCGATACGGCAGTTCTACCCAGGTCCTCAGCGGGTTGCCAGATGGTGGTAAGCGGAGGCGCGAGCATTTCCGCCATTGGAATATCGTCAAAACCGACCAGGGATAGGTCTTCGGGAATAATCAATCCGAGCTGGCGCGCGGCTTGCAACACGCCGATAGCGACGACGTCGCTGGCCGCAAAAATTCCAGTTGGCCCTACCTCGGCCAGAAGCTCCCGCGTCGCGCGGGCACCAAACTCGGTGGTATACTCGCCCAGGAACATCTGCTTGCGCTGTGGTGCTAACCCTCTTTCGAGGAGGGCGTCTTCATAGCCTCGCCGGCGTTCCACGGTCGTTAACAGGTCAGCTTCTCCCCCAATGAATGCGATATTGCGGTGGCCAAGATGAAGGAGGTGCTCCGTCGCGAGATAACCTCCTCTACGGTTGTCCACGAAAAGACGCCCACCGGCCACGCCTTCGATTTCCTCGTCGACCACAATGATGGGCAGTTCTTTTCGTTTAATGGTTGCGAGTGCGGAGTTTCGCCGGTGAGCTCCAAGATAGATGAGGCCGTCAAGCTGACCGGCAGCCAATAGATTGACGTAATGTTCCTCTCGCTTGGGATCATTGCCTGTCGCGCAGAGCAAGATCGAATAAGCTTCGCGATAAGCTGCGGCAGCGGCGGCATCTGCCACACTGGTAAAAAACGGGTTGGACAAATCCGGGACGATCAATCCAAGAATGTGGCTGCGCCCGGCTTGCAAGCTACGGGCGAGAGCATTGGGGCGGTAGTTCAATTCTGCAATGGCAGCCTGAACGCGGTCTCGCGTCGGGGAGGGCAACTCCAGGCTGCCGTTCAGGTAACGGGAGATCGTCGAGGTGGCGACGCCAGCACGGCGGGCCACATCTCGAAGTGTCGCTTTACTTGGTTTCCCATTGTCCACGGCGACTCGCATAATGACGTTGAGCTTTCGGGTCTTGTAAAAGCTTTTACAAGCGGGTTCGGTCTGGCATAACGAAGAATGCGATCCGGTGTCAAGGGTGGAGTTTTGGGTTTTGAGTTTTGGGTTTTGCGTAGGATGGACTCGCCTTTCGTGCAGGGCCAAGATCGCGGGCCGGGCGGCTTTGTCTTTCGGGATTCAGCGCCGAAGGCGGGATATCAAAATAGCCTAGGAGTCTGTCGGACTTGCCGCGCAGC
>JAFAJU010000042.1 GCA_019236035.1 Verrucomicrobiota bacterium
ACAACCTCAATACAAATTTTCTGGCGGCGGGCGACCCACTGGTTGAGGCGCAACGTCAAGCTGAGCGTGGTCTCGAGCTCGCCCAGAGGGCTCGGTTCGGTCTTGTCATTGACGAAATCAGCGCCCAGCTCGGGCTTATCCGGACCCTGCGCGGCTTGACGCAGCAATTCGGCTCCTTTGACGATGGACGGTTTGATGAGCTTCGATTCGAACGCCATTTGGCAGATCACCCGGCATTGCCGCCGGTCGAGTGTTGGTACTGGATCCGAAAGCTGCAGTCACGCTTCTTTGCCGGGGACTATCCTTCGGCATTAGATGCTGCCGAAAGAGCGCGGAAATTACTTCGGATGTCGGCCGCTACATTTGAAACGGCGGAATATCACTTCTACGCCGCACTAGCGCGAGCTGCAGTATACGATTTGGAAACGCCCGATGGCCAACTTAAGCATATCCAAGCCCTGACAGAACATCATAAACAACTCGCGATTTGGGCGGAGAATTGCCCTGAGAATTTCGAAAACCGTGCCGCACTGGTGGGTGCGGAGATCGCACGAATAGAAGGCCGCGAATTCGAGGCCATGCGCCTCTACGAACAAGCCATCCGTTCCTCACACACTAACGGCTTCGTCCACAATGAGGCGCTTGCCAGCGAGCTGGCAGCGCGCTTCTATGTAGCGCGTGGTTTCGATTTGATCGCGCACGCGTATTTGCGGAAAGCTCGTTTCTGCTACCTCCGCTGGGGGGCCGCTGGGAAAGTGCGGCAACTCGACGAGTTGTATCCGGGCCTCAGGGAAAACGAGCCCGTACCGGGTCCGACGAGTACAATCGGGACACCGGTTGAAAACCTGGATCTGGCTACCGTTATCAAGGTCTCGCAAGCAGTGTCGGGCGAAATCGTACTGGAGAAACTGATCGACACGCTCATGCGAACGGCAATTGAAAACGCTGGGGCTGAGCGCGGCTTGTTAATTCTTCGCCGAGGTGTTAAGCAGTGGATCGAGGCGGAAGCCACAACCAGTGGGGACACCATCATCGTGCGCTCGGGGGAAGCATCCGTTGCCGAAGCTACTGTGCCACAGTCGATCATCCACTATGTTCTGCGCACCGAGGAAAGTGTGATTCTCGATGACGCCTCAGTGCAGAATCCGTTCTCGACCGACGACTACATCCGCCAACAGCACACCCGGTCAGTTCTCTGCTTGCCGTTGATTAAACAGGCCAGGCTGATCGGCGTTCTATACCTAGAAAACAACCTGGCTCCCCATGTCTTCACTCCGGAGCGGATCGCGGTATTGAAACTCTTGGCATCGCAAGCGGCGACCTCCCTGGAGAACACCTATCTCTATCGCGATCTGGAAGAACGCGAAGCCAAGATTCGGCGTCTGGTGGACGCTAACATTGTCGGTATCTTCATCTGGAACCTCGACGGTAAGATTATTGGGGCGAATGAAGCGTTTCTCCACATGGTCGGGTACAGCCGCGACGATCTCGCTTCGGGCCGCGTGCGCTGGACGGACCTCACGCCAGCGGATTGGCGTGACCGCGATGAACGAGCGATGGTTGAGGTAAAGGCGACCGGGACCGTCCAACCGTACCAGAAAGAGTACATCAGGAAAGACGGCAGCCGTGTTCCGGTCTTACTTGGTGCTGCCTTCTTTGAACGAAGTGAAAATGAAGGTGTGGCTTTTGTCCTCGATTTGAGTGAACGGAAGCGCAGCGAGGAGGCATTGCGGCGCAGGGAAGAAGCATGGCAGAAAGCGCAGGCGGAACTGGCTCACGTGTCACGGGTGGCCACAATGGGAGAGCTGACTGCCTCGATCGCACATGAAATCAATCAGCCGCTGGGCGCAATTGCTAATAACGCGCAAGCGGGACTAAGATTCCTGGCAACTGGATCCGAGAACTTGCACGATGTAAAAGAAGCTTTATCGGACATTCTCAAAGGGGCTGACCGTGTTAACGGCATTGTCGTTCGCATGCGGGCAATGGCAAAAAAGGCCCCGCCGGAAATGGCTCAACTGAATTTCAAGGACATAGTCGCCGACGTTTTGCTTTGCTTTCAGCATGAGTTGACCAGACG
>JAFAJU010000230.1 GCA_019236035.1 Verrucomicrobiota bacterium
CGAGCGAAACAGTGTTGGTCGAGAAACCGGTTTTCTCGGCGATATCCTTGAGGCGAACGATTGTTTTGGCCACGATTTGCTTTACGGTCTGCGTCCCCTGTTTCACCCCATCACACTTGACCAAGATGCCGACAGGCAAGCGTTTAAGGGAAAGAGGGAAATGAGGGCTGAGGTAGTAACGTTAATATAAAATCGGTGGAGACAAAGTTTTTAATTGACGCAAGTCTGATCCGCTTTCAATATTAACGCTAATACGGATGCCCACAAGCCTAATCTGTAGGGTCACACCTTGGCTCAGGTTGGATAACCTCCCCGATCAACTTTGAATGAGTCTCTGCTAGCCCCCAACACTTGGCGCTCAAAAGTACCAACCCCTCTCGTGGTCCGTTGGAGCAAAGTTGCTCCCCAACTTGCCCTGATCCCAGCCGTGCTCGTGACCCTAACCGCTTTTGCCGGAGCAGTCGGATGGACAATTTATCTCTCCTTCACTAATACAAAACGATTTCCCGACTACGCCTTGGTAGGATGGAAGCAGTATTTCAGACTGTTTAACGATGAGCTTTGGATCAGATCCATTCAGAACATGGTCATTCTCGGCCTTGGGAGCCTGGCCAGCATTGTCTTAGGGTTCATCCTAGCCGCGCTGATCGATAAGGAAGTACGCGGTGAGGGGATCTTCCGTACGGTGTTCCTCTACCCGCTCGCAGTCTCGCTAATCGTAACCGGCATTGTCTGGCGATGGCTGTTCAATCCATCAGTGGGTGTCGAAAACTTCTTCCATTCTATCGGTTGGAACTGGCTTCACTTCAATTGGCTGGCCTCACCCGGGACGGTGATGAACGGAATCATTCTTGCCTCTGTCTGGCAGAGCACCGGCTTTTTCATGGCGCTCATGCTGGCCGGCCTAAAGGGCATTAATCCCGAAATTTGGAAGGCGGCAAAACTCGATGGGGTCTCCTTCTGGCGGGTATATCTCGAAATCATCATCCCGATGATGAAATTGACCTTTCTGACGTGTGTAATCCTCCTCTCGATCGGCGTCGTAAAGGCCTATGACATCGTCGTCGCGATGACGAATGGAGGCCCAGGCGGGAGTTCCTTCGTCCCGGCCTATTTCGCTGTCAATGCTTATTGGCAGAAGGAGAATCTGGGCTACGCCTCCGCGGCGGCGACCATTATGTTGGTCATAACAGCGCTCCTGTTCGCGCCGTTCCTTTTGTTTGTATTGTTCAGGCGGAGGAACGCGACATGAATGGGTCCTCTATCATTGGTCTGCCATCTGTCTTATCCGTTGGCCGAACGCGCCGTCGCCGCAGGATCCGACCGCACCAGATTGCGATTTCGATATTCCTCGTCATGGCTGCGCTTTTCTTCTGCGTGCCCATTTATGTAATTTTGGTGACTTCATTCAAATCGATGAACGAAGTGCGTTTAGGGGACATTTTCGCGCTGCCGCAGAGATGGACGTTTGCATCCTGGAAGTACGCTTGGTTTGCAGCGTGTTCCGGTATGAGATGTGATGGCGTCAGCGGCGGTTTTTTCAACTCGCTCTTTATCTTGTTGCCAAGCCTTGTGCTGTCGATATCGCTCTCCATGTTGACCGGCTACGCGATGGCCCTTTGGGACGTCAAATGGGCAAACGGGTTGCTGTTCGTACTGTTTGTCTGCGCCGTGGTCCCGTTTCAGATAATTATGTACCCGCTGATCAAGATCACGGGATTTTTCGGCATCTATGGCACTACGTTTGGTGTTGCGGTCGTTCACGCTATCCTGGCCCTGCCGATACTAACCCTCATATTTCGGAACTTCTTCCGGTCGATTCCTGGCGAGTTAACCGCGGCAGCAATGATTGATTCAGGCAGTTTTTGGAGGATTTTTTTCGAGATCGTGCTGCCTATGTCGGGCAACATTTTGATCGTCGTTCTGATCCTCCAGATAACAAGCGTATGGAACGACTTTATCGTCGGTCTGACGTTCGGTGGTCATGACGCTCAGCCGATGACCGTGATCTTGAACAATCTAGCGCTGAGCGATACTGGCGAGAACAACTATAGTGTGGATATGGCGGCTGCGCTTCTGACGGCTGCTCCTCCCCTGATCATTTACTTCGTTCTCGGGAAGTTTTTTGTCCAAGGTATCACTGCCGGTGCATTAAAAGGCTAGGCCATGCCAGCTGTCGAATTCCGTAACATTACTAAGAAATACGGCGCGTCGACCGTTCTCGAGAAGCTTAATCTCAAAATCGATGACGGCGAATTCTTGGTACTTCTCGGGCCCTCCGGCTGTGGTAAGACAACTTTACTTAACATTTTGGCAGGACTGCTTGAGGTCGATGATGGCGAGATTTATGTCGGCGAGCGAGAAGTCTCTAACCTCGACCCAAAAGACCGTGGCCTTGCTATGGTCTTCCAATCTTACGCTCTCTATCCGACTAAGTCAGTCCGTGGCAATTTGAAATTCGGGTTAAGTGCTCGCAAGCTACCATCCGACCAGATCAAACAGCGTATTGCCTGGGCGGCAAAGCTTCTTCGGATAGATCATCTGCTCGATCGCAGGCCCTCACAACTATCCGGTGGCCAACGCCAGCGCGTTGCTATTGGCCGCTGCCTGGTCAAGCAGGTCGATCTTTTTCTTTTTGACGAACCGCTTTCAAATCTTGACGCTAAGCTCAGGACCGAGATGCGGATCGAGATCAAGAAACTCCACAACCAGCTTCAGAACACGGTCATATACGTCACTCACGATCAGGTCGAGGCGATGACGATGGCGACCAAGATCGCCGTCATGAACAAGGGAATCATTCAACAGGTAGGAACGCCGGACGAGATCTATGATTTTCCAGAAAACCTCTTCGTTGCAGACTTCGTCGGGTCGCCGAGCATGAATATGCTCGACTGTGTCATCGACCGCGCGAACGATTCGGTGTCAGCTGTTGATCAGTGTGACGACCTGGTGTTCGAGCTTAACGATTACAAATGGCGGCAGGCTGCTACAAACGGACAGAAAGTTAAGGTCGGCTTCCGACCCGAGCACTTTTTGCAACTTAACGGAATGCAGCCGGCAGCTAAGTATCTCCGCCTGGAGCGACGGGCGCAGTTCTTCGAGAAATCGGGACGAGACGCGATCGCGTTTCTTGATCTTCCCAGCCGGACGATCGCGGCTCGCGTCGATCCGCCTTATGCCGACCGATACCGGCACGAAAAAGTGATCCCCGTTCTTTTGCCACTTAACAAAATTAACGTCTTTGACGCGGAGTCAGGACAAAGGCTCTGAACGAAAGGCGTCTAGCCCGCAAAAATCACGCCCAAGATGGATCGACGCACTCATTTGCGGGCTAAAAGCTGTAAGTCAGACGCTCCCGCGTCTGATTTACAGCTCTTTTTGGAAGGGTTCAATGTAACAACTGTTGCAAACTTTACCGCAAAAAAAGCAGCAGAATTTTCCGGCATAGCCGGCGAATTCTGCTGCCTGAGCCTGCATCGCTCAGAAATCTCTAAGGATTTGTGAGCGATGCAGGCTAAAGTCATACCACCCAGGAGAGCAAATGTTCGCAAAAAAGATCGTTGGCTTAATAGCAGCAATCGTCGGGGCCAATTTTGTCACAAATGCCAAATCAACAGAGTTGCTGATCTATCACAGTTGGTCGACACCATCGGAAATCTCTGCGCTCAAAGTTCTCAATGAAAATTTCAGCTCGGAAGGAAACAGTTGGAAGGACCTCGCGATAGCTCATGACTCGGGTGTCAACGTGAGTTTGATGAATATGCTCACGGGCGGAAATCCACCCGACGTCTTTATGAACTCGGACCCGGGCATCTACCGCGATCTGAAAAAGCAGGGATTAGCTTATCCGCTGACAAAGCTATATCAAGACCACCATGTGCTTGAGCACTTTCCTCCCGCGGTATTGAAGAACATTACCGTTGATGGCGAAATCATGAAAGCTCCTGTCAGTGTTCACATCGACGGGATGGTCTACTATAACAAGCACGTTGCAGACGCTGTCGTTGTCGACCCAAAGTCCTGGAAATCTCTAGACGATCTCTGGGCCGTCTTTGACAAGATCAAGGCCGCTGGTTACATCCCGATCGCACAGGGCGGAGATAAATTCCAGATTGCCTATCTGCTTCAGGCAATTATTGCTAGCGAAACTGGCAACGCGATCTATGACCGTTTCTACGGCGAGAAGCCCGATCGCACCTGCATCGATACCCGCGAAATGCGGCAAGCCCTTGCAGCGTTTCGGAAAATCCAGCAACACACTGACCCGGGCTCTCCAAACCGAAAATGGAATGAGACGACTAACCTCGTCATCACGGGCAAAGCGCTTCTACAGATCCACGGCGATTGGATGAAAGGTGAGTTTCTCGCTGCCGGCAAGCAACCTGGTGTCGATTTCGACTGCATGAACATCCCCGGTACCAAGGGAGTCGTGGTTACCGTGGATGCATGGGGATTCCTTAATACAAAGAAGACGGAGAAAGCGAAGGCACAGGAGCAATTTGCTTTACTTGTAGTCGATCCGGCAATCAACGCCGCGTTTGCCGCCAAGAAAGGCTGCAGCCCGGTTAGGACCGATGTCGACCCAAAATCACTCGATCCCTGCAACAAGGTCGTGCTGGAGACCCTCAAAGACCCAGCCATGCAGCATGCAAACCCCTTTAATACAGCCGATGCCGATTGGTATCGGACGATTTGGGATGTTGCGGACAAGTTCTGGAATACTCCCAGCATGACCCCAGACCAAGGCGTTGCAGAATTCCAGCGAGCGTACGATTCGGTCTTTTGATTTTACTCCAGCTCGTCAGTGACGGCGCCAGAATCCGGCCATGCGCGGTCTACGCCGATCCTGACTGAAGAAATGACTTTATGAAAGGAATAACCAACATCGGGCATGTTGCCCTCAAGGTGAAAGACATAGACAAGTCGCTAGCCTTTTACGTAGAGAAAATGGGTTTCTCTGAAATGTTCCGGCTCAATCGCGAAGACGGACGCGTTTGGCTTGTGTATCTGAGGATTACGGATGACCAATATCTGGAGATTTTTCCGGACGCGGTCCAGGACTCGGCGCCGGGCCCTGAAACTAATGGAATAAATCACTTTTGTTTAATCGTGGAGGACATCGAGAACATCATTCGTCAGCTTGGCGAGAAGAACGTCGCTCTGCATCTCCCGCTTAAAACTGGTGCAGACAACAATCGCCAGGCTTGGATTCGAGATCCCGATGGTAACCGCATCGAGTTCATGGAAATGAGGCCCGAGGCGCTCCAATTGAAAGCGATCAAACAGCTTCGATCGTAGTGCACCGTCTCGCATATAATGGTGGCGTCGTTGCGTTCAAAATGGGCCGTCGGCAAGGCGGTCCGAGCCGGACTGGCGTTAGAGGGCGCATATCTAAAGCGATACGCAACCGACGAGCAACGCAGCCGCCGGCCCATTTTCAACGCAACCCTTCG
>JAFAJU010000233.1 GCA_019236035.1 Verrucomicrobiota bacterium
GCTTTCGGATCGCCAGCGAGTTTAAAGGCTTCCAGTGCGAGCACCGTTGACGCCGTATGGTGACCGTGCGTGCGACCCGGGATGGGTGAAAAACGCGTGATGAGCACGTCTGGCCGAAACTTGCGGATGACCCGCACTATGTCACTCAAGACCTGTTGCTCGCCCCAGGTTCTCAAGGTCTTCCGATAGTCCTTGGAAAAACCGAAATCAACCGCCCGCGAAAAGAATTGTGTGCCGCCATCAATGCGTCGGGCGGCGAGCAATTCCTGCGTGCGAATCACTCCGATCTCGTTGCCGAACTCAGGGCCGAGCACATTTTGGCCGCCGTCGCCGCGCGTAAGCGAAAGGTAGGCTGTGCGGTAATTTCGCCCCCGGGCGAAATAGGTGATCAATTCAGTATTTTCGTCGTCAGGATGCGCGGCGATGTAGAGCACGCTGCCCATTTCGCGGAAGCTGTGCAGTTGCTGTAAAATCTCTGGTGCGGATACCGGTTGCGACATCGTTGTGAGTGAAACACTCAAAATCGCAGCACCGCAGGCTAGACTGGCCGGCAGAAGCCGTGGTCTGGATGTTAGTGCTGATCCTGGGATGGAAACTTCGAAGCTCATCACTGCAGTTTCAAGACCACGTCTTTATTCATGTCCGGAAGGAACTGCCGGGCAAGGTAAACGACCGATAAGCGCCAGCTAGAATGCTAGCGCCATTAAACCTCATCTCCTGTGCTGAATATAATCGGAATGGCCTGGATTATTTCTGTACAGTAAACGGGATTGAAAACGCCGTGTTTTCCCACATCATTTTCAATACGCCGCCACCGGAGGGATTTTCTGAAATGGCCATCGTGAATTGATCCACCGGCGCATCCAAAGCTTCTTTCTTCAGATCAATGCGCGCAAGGTCTTGGTCCTTGTCATACGATCCGGGACCAATCCCCCACTGGCCAATCTGTTTATTGATGATCAATTTGGCCGTGCCATCTTCATTTGGCAAAGTCCGCAAAGTGTAAGCGCCCGCTGGAATCGTGGTCTCGCCCATCACAATCGGCTTTTGCGTAATCAGGAGTGTGGCTTCGTCAGCGCCGGTACGCCAGACTTCGCCGTAAGGAACGAGTTCACCCCAAATCTTACGAGTTTGGCCGGTTTTTGGATCTTTGGTGTAAGGTCGGCCATAAACAATCATGATGCGATTTCCGTCAATAGCCTTACTGATAGTTTCATGGGGACTGATGCGTTTTTGCTGTGCCATCAACGGCGAGATGCAGGCGATGATGGCACCGACAGTCAGGATGTATTTTAATTTGTTCATATGGTTCACAATTTCCTGATGAATTTGGAGGGATTCGGTTGAACGGACAGCTTTTCGATTCCCGCAAATTTTTTGAAAGAACGACCGTTTGCAGGCGATCACTAAAGATCGGCATGCATAAACGAGCTGAATCGTGCAAAACGCGGGCCACGAGAAGTCCCAGGAATTGTCGCCGTTAAGGGCGGGCAGTGCAATCCCCTCATCCTGATTAGAGCGTGGAACGAGGCGTCGCACGAGCGCAATGCCGGCAGTCGGTCTGAAAAGCTGTTGGAGGGAATGGAGACCGAACGGCTTTCGTGGCCAGCAAAAGTTGAGGCGACGCACTCATTGCGGGCTAGAAACCTCTTAGACAGACGCTGGGTGCCTGTCCAAGAAGGTGATTCGGAATTTCTTTCCCGGCCTCTACCCGCTCTGCGAGTGTTAGATCGAGATACTCGCTTTTGGAACCTAGTTCAGATAGGACACTAACATGGCTTGCTAGTTTTCCAATATATTCGCATCGCCGATGCCCTCCCGCAGATGACGAAGCACATCCGTCTCTACCAGGGCTCAGGCAACGGGGTGATTTCGAGGGCGGCGCAGGCCGCCCTCGATGTTATGTCGTAAACTTACTTGGAACCATGTTCTTCAACATGATGCTTGGCCGCTTCTTCGGCATGTTGATCAGCATGCAGATCGTGACCGTGCGCGACGTGGGCGTGATGTGCGCCCTTCTCATGGCTACCGGCAGCATAATGCTTGGCCGCCTCCCTGTGATGTCGGGCCGCATGTTCATGATGCTCTGCTGCTTTCGTGTGATGTTCTGCGCTCTGTTTGCTCATAGGGGTTGTCGAGGGTTAGGGTTGACAGCAGGGAGTACCTTGCCACCTGCTGCAAACGTCTATCATAATCCGATTGAGATATCTAATTAGTCGTTTCGAACGATACTTCCGTCAAGGAAAGGACCGCGAGACCGTGCGAATCGTTACTAAAACGGAACTCTCTTGTCATCCAATTGACACGTTCATTGGGTTTCTGGTCGGTCCAAAGCCCAAGGCCGCCGGGAATAGGTCGAAAGGAGCAGGATGTGGAGCTGGTAAATTTCGACAGGAGCGTTTTGCTAGACCATCGTAGCCTAAGATCACCTACCATCATAACAAAGAAATTAATGGGTACGAAAGAATCAACTACCTCGAAAGCCGTTGGTCCGTCTGCTGAGCTAACAGACTGTCTCTTCGCGCATTTCCAGAGTGTACCGACAGAATCCCCGGCGAATGCGAAGCCGCTTGAGACCAGTAAGCAATCTCCGCCGCTCCAGCAGTGAGTAACGCCTTTGCAAGAATGAAAGGGAGACAGGTTCAAACTTTGCGGACATTCGGCAATCCCTCCGGCTCGGGCGAGCCCGCAAAGCGCTATCTGGTAAACCAAGGTGGAATAGCGAGCTCTTAAAAGTTCTGCCATCCTCGATGGCGATGAACACGACGATTACGTTTGGCGGCGGTTATCCCGGCTCGAGCGAGCGAACGACACTTTTCGTCGTTCAACCTGCAACTAGGGAAGCGCGGGAGCCAGAGCCGGCCGTCATCCGTTTGCCTTTTCTTGAGGTTTGTTTGGAAGAGACATGTGCACGAGTCCCGGTGCCCGAGCCGCAAATCTGGGACTGGCTGGAACTCGGCTGCGTGGTCGTGCTCACTTTGTCGGTTCTCGCCTCGGTACTTCTTTTTTTGGCTGCGCCGGAGTCGCCGGAAGCGCGACTGCGAATCGATGAGCGTGGAAACGAAAACTATGCCACTATGGCATTGCCGTAGAAGTGTTGCTGATTTTTCCAATGATTAACCGTTGCTCCATTCTGACGGGAACCTTTCTGCTAATTGTTCATTGCATTTCAGCTGGTCTCGAGCCCGATAAGGAACTGGGTGCCAACGGTGCTTCAATCGACCTTAACCTCGGGCAAGAGACCCGTGAGCTTGGGCGACCGCTCTACCGAGTATTTACCAAGCGAGATCAAGGGATCGTGGACAAGGTCATTACGAGTGTCCAAGATTCGCGCGGATTGATGATCTTCGGCAGTGTCAAGTGTTTGCTGGAATACGATGGCCAGCGATGGACATCGATCCCGATACCGAATGGAGGTATGGTTGGAGCATTGGCGAGAGACGGTTCCGGAACGATCTGGGTTGGCGGAACCGGGGAAGTCGGTGCGTTGGTTCTTAACGGAGGCACTTACGAGTACAAGTCATACACCCATCTCCTGCCCGAATCGGAGCGGCGTTTCGGAATGATCATGGACGTCGCAACTCACGGCGACGATGTTTATTTCCTCTCCGATAAACCCGATAAACCCTTACTCCATTGGGCCGGCCGGCACTTTTCCGTGATTCCGCTTCCCTATGAACCTGGGAGCTTCTGGAGGTTCTCCTCCTTCTCGGGCCGGCTGTTTGTTCACGCCAAACACCAGCCCTTCTCCGAGCTGGTGAGTGACCACCTCGTGCCGCTGCTAGATGATCCAGTGCTTCGTGAAACAACGGTTGTCGGTGCCATCGAGCTGACGAAAGACAAGATCCTGCTGGTCACCCGGGACAAAGGCATTTTTAAGTTCGATGGATCCCGCCTTGTTCCATTTGAGACCGATGCGGACGAGTTATTAACCAAGGAGTCCTATGTCGACCTGGCGTTTTCCATCAACAAAGACCTTTCCGTGATTCTAGTACAACATCGCGGGTTGGTGTTTCTCGACGCTGCTGGACGCATCCAGCAAACGTTCCTGGAGGAGGACGGTCTTCCTACTGGAACAATGAATGACCTGCGCCTTGACCGTTCCGGCGGTCTATGGGTGATCGGCGATTCTGGCCTGACCAGGATCAATCCGAATCGGAGTATCTCGGTTTTTGATCACGAAAACGGGCTGCCCAAGTCGTACGTGGCCGCCGCCGTAAGATATGGTGAGTCTCTCTATGCGGTGACCGGGAACGGACTCTACCGTTTGGAGGTGGGTGTCTGCGGGGAAAACCCCGCGCAATTTCGCAAAGTCCCCGGAATTACCGATTGGTTTTTCCGTGCGCTGGCCGTACCGCCATACGGATTGCTACTATCCAGTGATAAAGCGGTTTATCTGTTCGATGGGACCCGCTTCCAAATCGTATTAAACCAACCTTACACCCTTGGCATCGCGCGGTCTAAGAAGAATCCCAATCGAATTTTCTTAGGTGGAAGCGATGGACTGCACGCGCTGCGTTTTGCCGGCAGTCAATGGGTCGACGAAGGAAGAATGCCGGGGTTTGATTGGGAAGTCGACTCGATCGTGGAAACAGGCGATGGCAACTTGTTCGTTGGGACCATTCCGGACGGATATTTTCTGATCCAGCTTAGGCCCAACTCCGAGAAGGTATTTGATGGCGCGCGGCTGGAATTACTGAAGAACGCCCCGAAGGCAGTCATGAATGAAATGTGCGGAGCGCAGGCATGGGGTAATCAAGTGCTTTTCAACTCGGACAGAAACATCTTTCTGTTTCGGGACGCTGACCGCGCTTTTTATCAGCCCGGCTTTCTTCCAAGTCAGATCGTGGGCCGCGAAATTCACTGCCTGCAGGTCGACACATCTGAACGTGATCATCTCTGGCTGGAAACAGTGATCGGAGAAGCCGGCTCAGTCCGTTCACAGGAGATCGGGCGATTGGGTTCCGATGGAAACTACCAAGCCCTGCCTCGTGCGATCTCCTCATTTATCGGTGGAGTCATGTCGTTTAATGAGGAGTCTTCGCCGCGAGGATCTGCTCTCTGGATATCAGGCGAGTACGGTTTAGCGCGGGTTGACCTTGCCCCGAAACCACAGGCGCGGTCCGGCCTCAGCCTGTATTTGCGGGAGGGCACTCATGCGTCGGGTCATCCGCTTCGTCTACCACAAAGCGGCGGAACTCTGGAGTTGCCTTTCGAGAAGCGAGATATTCGGCTCCGCTTTGCGACCGATGACTATGATGAGCCGGACGCTGTCCGCTACCGGACCAAATTAGACGGAGTGAATTCAGATTGGACACCCTTTTTCAGCGAACCGACCTGGCAGTCTGGCTCTCTGAATGAAGGTCGATACCGTTTGCACGTGGCGGCTCGAAACAGCGAGGGCAAGGACAGCAACGAGTTTGACCTCGCGATCACTATCCTGCCCCCGTGGTATCGTACACCTTGGATTTACGCTCTCTACGTTGGCGCGGGTGCTTTGGCGATCTTTGGCCTCATCCGCTGGCGGTTATGGCGAATGCGAGTCCGGGAAAAGGATTTGGTGGCGATGGTTGATTATAGGACTCGAGAGCTGCGGCAGAGCGAAGAGCGTCTGCGCGAAGCCAAGGACAGCGCGGAGGCCGCAAACCGGGCCAAGTCCGCCTTCCTGGCCAATATGAGCCATGAGGTGCGAACACCTCTGAACAGTATCCTCGGATACGCCCAGCTTCTTCTCCGCGGCGGTAACAAAGTCAAAGACCCCGCTTCCAAATTGCAATCGATTATCGATAGCGGTGCACATCTTCTTGGAATGATGAACGAACTGCTCGATCTCGCGCGGGTGGAATCGGGTAAGCTCGCGGTCAATCCAGAGCCGCTCGATCTGCCTTCTTTTCTGCAATCTTTAGTTGTCGAGTTTGAGATTCGCGCGCGGCAGAGCGGGCTCCATTTTCACTTCTCCATCGATGAGTCGAGTCCCCGATGCATAGAGACCGATCCTCTCCGCCTCCGGCAGATCCTCTACAACCTCGTTGGCAACGCGTTCAAATTTACGAGTGCGGGTACTGTGTCGCTGAAAGTGGTGGTGTCAGACTCCAAGTTGCGATTTGAAGTCTCCGATACTGGGAGAGGGATTGCCGAGGCGGACTTGCCTTATCTTTTCAAGCCTTTCTACCAGGCTTTAAATCACGAACAGAGCACCGAGGGTGTTGGCTTGGGGCTCTACATTACAGACAAGATCGTCAGGCTCCTGGGCGGCCGAATTGATGTTAGCAGCGTGCTCGGGCAGGGGAGCAAATTCTGGGTAGACTTGCCCGTGAAATTGGCAGTACTGCCTGCTACGCCATGCGCCGATGGCCAGATTGTCGGCTACGAAGGCTCGATCCGGAGCGTTCTGGTCGTCGATGATGACCGATCGAATCGTGATGTTATCAAGCAGTTTTTGGCTGAAGTAGGCTTCACCGTAGCGGAAGCGGATTCCGGGGACGCTGCCCTGGTTCTGATGCGATCTCGCCATTTCGACGGGGTCATCAGTGATATCCGAATGACTGGCAAGGACGGTAACACTTTGTGCCGGGAGGTCCGATCGGATGGAAGACTGGCACAGACCGTGATGATTGCTTCCTCGGCCAGCGTTTACGACGGTGATCGTCGGGACGCCGAGTCTGCCGGATTTGACGATTTCCTGCCAAAACCCGTCAAGGAACGGGAACTGTTGCGTATTCTGAAGCAACGCCTGGGAATCAAGTGGCTAATCGAGTGCGAACCGGATGGCAAGAGCTCCCTCGCAACGGATGCAAGCCAAACGGCGGATAGCACTCAACGACCACCGTTTATGGAGCGGGACGCGCCGGCCGAGCAATTGCGACAGCTTTTGACCCTGGCCGGCGAAGGCGACGTCGTGGCTCTCCGCTGCAAGCTTCAGGAGCTTGCCGAGACGGATCCGGCCTACTCGGGGTTTGCGGAGCGGCTTGTGGCGTTGGTGTCCTCCTACCGTATCGACGAGGTCGAAACGCTACTTCAACGGGCCCTTTGCGAGCCAATCGGAACCGCAGCAAATGAATACGGTACTGGTCGTCGATGATGTTCCGACAAATGTCGATGTGGTGCTTAGCCACCTCACCGGAGCCGGTTTCCGGGTTTTGTGCGCCGACAGTGGTACCCGTGCGCTAAAGCAATTGGAACAGCGCGTTCCCGATATCATCCTTCTCGATATCAAGATGCCCGGGATGGACGGAATCGAGACGTGCCGGCGCATTAAACAACGCCTGGAATGGAAGAATGTTCCTATCATTTTCATCACGGGCGCCGATGAGCTTTCGCAGAAGCTGGCTGCGTTTGAAGCGGGCGCAGTCGACTTCGTGACCAAGCCGATTCTCGCGGAGGAAGTCGAAGCGCGGGTTCGGACCCATTTGAAGCTCCGCGAACTGCAGACCGAGCTGGAACAAAAGAACCAGGCTCTCTCCGAGGAGGTTGAGCTTAGATTAGACGCAGAAAAGCAGCTCGAGGCGAAGCTTGATCAGGCGTTCGTGATTGCCAACGGCGCAGGCGGAATCCTCTTTGCGACGCGCCAGGCAAACATCCTGTTACACGCGTTTTTCCCGGGCGCCTCGGTCGAGGCGCTGCCGGATGTCGTTCTTCGGTGGATAACGTCCGCGGATCGGCAGAAGCCTTTGGTCATTCATACCGCTACCAAAGGCGATCTACAGATCGATCACCTCGCATCATCCGATGCTCGAAACCTTGCATTTTTGCGTCTGGAACAACGCAATAGTTTCTGGGGACCAAAAGCGCTCCGGGCGCTCGGGCTTACCCCCCGCGAAGCGGAGGTGCTTTATTGGATAACCGAGGGGAAAACCAATCCGGAGATTTCGACGATCCTGGATACAACCCTTCACACCATCAAGAAGCATAATAATAAACTCTTTGCCAAACTGGGCGTCGAGACGCGGATGGCCGCCGCTCGGTTGGCGATGAGCGTGTTAACAAGCCCAGAGCCTGCATCGCTTACAAATCTCTGAAGATTTGTGAGCGATGCAGGCTAGCGCGTTGCGCTGGGCTGTCTTGAAGCGCCGCTTCGCGGCTGGCGACGAGGACTCGAAGCCGGCGTAGACTGGGCGACCTGCTCAGCCGCCTTCATCACGAGCTGAAACGAAACGTCCGCCAGGCTGCCGAAATCCGGGTGTTTGCTGAGCTTCGTTTGCGTGAGCAATGGCGAGGTCAATCCGCAGAAAAAACGTGCGACTTGTCTGGCTGAACCCAGCGCATGGATATGTTGTTTGCGCAGGGAGCCAATCTTATCGAGGTCCAGTTGTGGGGCCTTCGTCTCTACCGGGCCGCCAATGGTCTCGCGGGAGATGCCGGAACAACTGCTGCAATGCCCGCAGTTCCGGCCCAGGTCTTCGCCGAAATGATGAAGGAGATGCCGGACAACACACTCGGAATCCTCTGCCAGACGCACCACTTGGCGAACCCGGTCGACATCGTTGCGCTCGCGTGTTTCAAAGCGCTGGATCAAAGTCCGTTTCAAAGCCAGCGCGTCGCTCGGGCGTGTCTTGATGCGGTAACCTTGGCGTAATCCTGCAACTTTAATTGCCAGGTCACCCTGCTCTTCGAGATAGGTGAGCGCTTTGACGATCCGGCTGCGCGTTGTGCTCAGCCGCCGCATCGTCGCGTTCAAATCGATCGTAAACCACTTTTGTGCTTTGACCGCTCCCGAAAAAATGTTGCGCAGGAATTCTGCACGCGAAGCGTCGAACCTTGCGAGAATGTCCTGCGAAGGTTTGAGCGGTGTGAACTGATACTCGTTGTAAAACGGTTCGGTGGATTCAATGACATCTGCCAGCTCGAGGTAGGTCAGCAACGTTCCAACGACCAGTGGCCGAATATCGTGTGCGCGCGAAAGCTCGTAGAGCGAGACATCGAACTCGTCACCGTCTCCCAGGATGTCGTCAACGATTGCGTAGACGCTGGCCGCATCGGGAGTGTCGCCATAAGTAAAATTTTCGAGCACGGTCAAGTCATCGCCGCAAGCCAGCATCTCGCAAATGGACTCCTTTCCATCTCGGCCCGCGCGCCCGATTTCCTGAGAATAGTTTTCAAGACTCTTAGGCAAGTTAAAGTGGTAGACGTAACGGATGTTGGATTTATCGATGCCCATCCCGAAAGCGATCGTTGCGACCACGATGGCATCCGCAGAATCCATGAACCAATCCTGAACTCTGTCTCGTTCCTCGTTTTGCATACCTGCATGGTAAGCGCGCGCCGGAAGGCCCTGCTTGCTCAAAGCTTCGGCCACAATTTCAGCTGTACGCTGCAAGGTTACGTACGCGATCGTAGGGCCTCGCGGACGGTCTTTCAGGTGGCCTAACAAGAGATCGAGTTTTTGGTCTGGGCGACAGGGCGTAATTTGCAGTGCCAGGTTTGGGCGGTAAAAACCCGTGTGAATAAAGGCGTCGTTTTCAATCCGAAACTCGCGGCAGATATCTTGGGCCACGGTCGGTGTTGCGGTCGCCGTCAACGTCAGAACTCGCCCAATGCCCAGGGTGCGGGCGGTTCGAGCTAGCTTTAGATAATCTGGGCGAAAATTGTGGCCCCACTCGGAGATACAGTGCGCCTCGTCGACAACCATCAGTGAGATCTTGAGCTGGCGCAGCTTATGGATAAACCGCTCATTGGAAAACCGTTCCGGCGCTACATAGAGCAGTTTGAGTCGACCAGCGCGCAAGTCTGCATCGATTTGCCTGACCTCTTGCAATTCGATCGTGGAATCGATTCGAGCCGCGGGAATGTTACGTTTGGCCAAGAAATCGATTTGATCCTTCATCAGTGCGATCAAAGGCGAAATGACCAAGGTTAGACCGTCGAGATGCAGCGCGCTTAGCTGATAGCAAAGACTCTTGCCGCTCCCGGTGGGAAAAACTGCCAGCGCTGATTTGCCCTGCAAAATCTTGGTGATAACCGCCTCTTGACCTTCGCGAAACGTGTCGAAGCCGAAAACGTTCTTCAACGTCGAATGAATGGGTGTACCTGGCGAATGCATGGTTGGTTCCTAAACATTCAGCAGAAATAACAACTTTCAATAAAAATGTTGTTGAAATGTTGGCAAAGCGTCCCGCTTTGCATCGATCTGGTGAAGAAGCAAAGCGGGACGCTTCGCCTACGCGCGCGGCAGCGCGTCCCGACCGACCCGGACCTGCTGCACCAAGAGGCTCAGAAAAAGTCCGACATCCGTAACGACGCCGACGCTTTCGATCGAGCCGCGATCGGCCAGCTTGGTGACAACGGCTGGATTGATGTCCACGCACACGAGCTTTACCCCGGCAGGAGTCATGTTGCCGACACCGATGCTGTGGAGCATGGAGCTGAGCATTAGAATCATTTCTGCGCCCGTGATCAGGCGTGCATAGTCACGCTGGGCCTCAATCATATCGGTAAAAACACCGGGTAACGGCCCGTCGTCACGGATGGAGGCGGTCAGCGAGAAGGGCACACCGGCGCGTACGCATTCGTAAAAGATCCCGCTCCTGAGCACCCCTTGCTCAACCGCCGCAGCGATGCTCCCGCATCGTCGGATGGTGTTAATGGCGCGGAGATGGTGGCGATGGCCTCCCCGGACAGGAGTCCCCAGACTCATGTCCACGCCAAGCGAGGTCCCAAGGAGAGCCTGCTCAATGTCGTGCACCGCGATCCCGTTGCCGCCAAGCAATACGTGCACGAAGCCCAAGCGTATGAGTTCAGCGAGGTGCTCTCCGCCGCCGGTATGGATGACCACAGGTCCCCCTACGACAACCACTTTTCCGCCCCGTTCGCGGATGCGTTCGAGTTCCCAGGCAATCTGACGAACGACGAGCTCGATCTTTCGCTCGCTGCTTACCCCGGCGCCCATAAAGGCAAACTCAGCGGCTGACGCTCCGCCGATGCCGCGTTCGTCGCGGGACTCGCTTTTGCGCACCGTCTGGATACCTTCGACACCTACAACCACGCGCTCACCGCATCGGAGATCGCGTAGCAGGCGGACGCCGGCGACAGGACGCGCCGGATCACGGTCATCGATGACGATGCAGCCGTCCATGCGCTGGCCGGTGATCCGCACCCATCGGCCATCCAGCCGCACTTCGGTCGGATAGATGGTGGTCACGTAGAAATCCTCGGGGGCGACGCCGTCGATCGTAACGGTTTCAAGCCGCGCATCGCCGGTTTGTTGTGGGGCGGCGGGAACGCCACCGAGATCGATGAGCTGGCTCACCACGTTGCCAAGCACTTCGGCGGCGGGCGCCGAGATGCGAATCTCTGCTCGTGACGTGCTCTGTCGCTGTTTGCCGAGCTGAAACTTGAGAATCTGAAAGCTGCCCCCCTCCTGGACGGTCATTTCCAATGCGCGGTCGAGCAGGCCGGAGTCGAGCAGGTGACCTTCCAAGCTGAGGACGCGGCTGACAACATCGCTGTGGGCGCTCGTGCCGGCGCGCGGCGATTCGCTCAGGCGCAAGCTTAGGCATTTGGCTGCGCCGCCAGATTTGATGAATTCAGTCAGCGGCGCTTCAAAGACCCGGAACCCTGCAGCCGAAAGCCGGGCTCTTAGTGATTCGCTGACGCGATGAAGGAGTAGAACGTCGCCGATGTTGACGGCGTTGGCAGCAAAGTGAATTGCGTCTGACTCGTCGAGAACAAGGCGTTTTTCTTCGGGCACTCGGCGTTCGATCTGGATGTTCGAGCGCGCGTCGAATGCCGGCGGGTAATAGACCAAGAAACCACCTTCGAGCGGACAGAAGCAGGTATCGAGATGGTAGAAGCGCTTATCAACGAGTCGCAAGCTGACGACCTCAACGCCGAGCAACTCGGCCAGGAGCTTGTGCGTGTCTAATTCCGTCCGGAAACCGTAACTCGCCCACAGAATGCCCTGTGCTCGGTCGAAAAGCGCGTCCCCGGCGCCTTCGAAGGGCAAATCCTTGGGCAATTCGTGCACCCGGAAGCCATGTTGCTGAAACCAGTCTCGAAAGTGCGGCTCCTCGCCTTGGCGCTCACGATGCAAGAAGCGGCTGAGGACCGCATCGTGTCCGAGCACCAGGCCGGCATTAGCTGTGAAGACCATGTCGGGTGAGCCCGCATACGGGGTGACGAGCTCGACGGCAGCATGCCGCGCGAGCGCATCGTGGAGCTGTCGCCACTGTTCGGCAGCAAGGGTAGCGCTGGCACGGTCGATGTTCCCTTCCATCCACGGGTTGATGACGTAGTCGATCTGGAAAAACTCGGGCGGGCACATCAGGAAGCGTTCGGGCAAGTTCATAGTAAAGATGGTTTAGACTAGCCGAAGGGGTATTGGACGCAAAGGGCGGAGTAGCCGAAAGGCTTCAGCCAAAGTTGTGGATAAGATCTCGCAAAAAACTTGACGGACCAACTCAGAAGTCTCGAACTCGTCCTCGATTTTTAGAGGGGAGCCGCTTCGGCCCTCGTCAAGCCGTGGTCGACAGGATGCTTATGCTTCCTTATCCCACGTCGTGAAAGAAGTTGATAAACTGATCTTTCGACGTACTCTGGGCTCTTAGCGCAACGCTCGAAGCTCCCTCGCTGGTCGAGGGTTGGCTCCCCCCACAGTGACCAAGACTGGTTCTTGTCATAGAAGTCCGAAGCGTGCGACTTTCGCCTCGCTCGACAGGGGTGAGCCTTTACGGTTTATCTGCTGCGGCGGGCTGCGCTAACGAACAACGGCTCAATCATCGACGGAGGTAAGGCATGAACAAAAGAACCTGCGGTAAGGCTTTACTAGCAACCTTGGCAGGCATTGCAGTGATCGGCGCGGCCCACGCTGAAACGAAGAACATGCGTATCGCGTTCTCAAATAACTACGCTGGCAATTCATGGCGACAGGCCATGTTGAAAAGTTACGACATCGTCACCAAGAAAGCCGTCGCGGACGGGATCGTTGCCGCCGCCGACGTGTTCACCACGGCGGACAAGGAGGTTCCGACCCAGGCGGCGCAGATCCAGAACCTGATTCTCCAGGGTTATAACGCGATCGTTATCAACGCGTCATCGCCCGATGCCCTAAATGGCGCCATCAAACAGGC
>JAFAJU010000420.1 GCA_019236035.1 Verrucomicrobiota bacterium
ATCCCACTGCCAGATTCATTGGCCAAGCCAACCTGACCGATCCTTCGGTCGACGAGCGATTCAGTATCGACAAATTCCCCGAGTGCTTCAAAGAATACGCCGACATGCTGAGCTGGGATCAGTACTGGCACACCACCCTGGACACCAGCGACCCGCCGTTCTGGAAATGGTTCGTCGGCGGAAAACTCAACGCCTGTTACAACTGTGTTGACCGGCATTTGCCCAAATACAGGAATAAAGCGGCGTTGATTTTCGTGCCCGAACCCGAGGAGGAAGGGTATCAGGCGATCACCTATCAGGAGCTTTGGGTGCGGGTCAACGAAGTTACGGCGATGCTGCGTGATTTCGCCGGGCTTAAGACCGGTGATCGTGTGACGTTGCACCTTCCGATGGTTCCGGAACTGCCGATCACCATGCTGGCATGTGCACGGCTCGGCATCATTCATTCGGAGGTGTTCGGGGGATTTAGCGGCGAGGCTTGCGGACTCAGAGTAGCAGATTCGCAGAGTCGAGTGCTGATTACGATGGACGGTTATTACCGGAGCGGGAAGCTGATTGACCATAAGCGGAATGCGGACATCGCCGTCACTGTTGCCGAACAGAACGGACAGAAGGTCGATAAGGTTCTGGTCTGGCCGCGGCTTCGCGAAAAAAGCGCCACCACAACCCCAATGGTCGCCGGTCGCGACTACGACCTTCGCGAGGTCATGAAGGGATTCGCCGGCCACAAGGTCGCCCCGGTGTCGATGCCGGCCGAAGCGCCACTGTTCTTGATGTACACTAGCGGGACGACCGGCCGGCCGAAGGGGTGCCAGCATAGCACGGGCGGATACCTGGCCTACGTAGCTGGAACTTCCAAATACATTCAGGATATCCATCCCGAGGATGTTTACTGGTGCATGGCAGATATCGGCTGGATCACTGGGCATTCGTATATCGTTTATGGCCCTCTGGCCATCGCCGCTACTAGTGTGGTTTACGAGGGGGTTCCGATTTATCCGGACGCCGGGCGCCCATGGCGGATCGCCGAGCGGCTCAACGTCAACATCTTTCATACTTCACCCACTGCGATCCGAATGCTGCGCAAAGCCGGCCCGGACGAGCCGAGCAAGTACAACCACCACTTCAAGCACATGACCACCGTGGGCGAGCCGATCGAGCCGGACGTGTGGCGCTGGTACTACAACGTAGTAGGCAAGCGGGAGGCGGTGATCGTAGATACCTGGTGGCAAACGGAAAACGGTGGCTTCCTGTGCAGCACCAAGCCGGCGTTGAATCCCATGAAACCCGGCAGTACAGGACCCGCTGTACCTGGGATGTATCCCGTGATTTTGGACGAAGAAGGGAACGAGGTCCCGGCGGGCTCCGGCCGGGCCGGAAACATCTGCATCCGCAACCCGTGGCCGGGAATCTTCCAAACTATCTGGGGAGATCCCCAGCGGTACCTCGACACGTACTACCGCAAATACTGCAAGGACCCGAAAAGCAAAGACTGGCGGGACTGGCCGTACTTCTGTAACGACGGCGCGATGCAGGCCGCCGATGGCTACTACCGCATCCTGGGCCGGGTCGATGACGTGATCAACGTAGCCGGTCATCGTCTCGGAACCAAGGAACTAGAATCCGCGTGCCTCACCGTCGATGAGGTCGCAGAAGCCGCGGTGGTGCCGGTTGTAGACGAGGTGCGCGGGCGAGTACCCGAGATTTACGTCGCGCTCAAGCCCGGGATCACCCCAGGCAAACCCATTGAAGACAAGATCGTTCGCGCAATCGAGACCGCGATCGGCAAAATCGCGCGACCCAAGGGAGTTCGCATCGTTCCCGACATGCCCAAGACGCGCTCGGGCAAAATCATGCGCCGGGTGCTGGCCTCAATCTCTAATACCATAGAGATTGGCGACGTCACGACGCTTGCCAACCCCGAGATCGTCGAGCAAATCCGCATCATTGTTCAGGGCGAGACGAAAGTGGCAACGAAGGCCGGCCCCGAAGACATTAGGAGGTTCGGCCAGGAATGACCCTGCCGGCGTCGTGGAGCGAGTCGGCAGGCGGGCTAATCGCCAACCTTTCGAGGGGGAAGTAACCTGGTCGCCGATTCTCCAGAACGTCAAGACCTTCCGAAGATTGCAAGCGCCCAACCCTCGGGATCATAGCTGGGTGGAACTTTAAGCCAAGCCTCCAACTGTTCTACCAAAACCTCTTCAGCATCCGGGAAGGATAAGCATTCGAATGACCACATGGCGCTCACCAGTGCATCCTTGTTGACTTCGAAAACCTTTCTACCACGACGCCCGTATCGCGACGCGGTTCTACTTAGGATATCAAGGGCCTGGACCATCAATTCTACCGACTGAAGACGCGTTCTCCGAAACGTGTGCTCAAGCTCAGGATTTAAGCACACTGTGTCGACAAAACGATCAATCTGCTTCGATTTGACTCCGAGCTTTTCGATACGATAGCGGCTGTTCGCGGCAGCGAAACGCAACAAACCTAGGCGGTGACTTCGGCGTGAACCAATTTCGTCAACCAGAATCAGCAGAATACCGATGACAATGTTGAGCGATAGAATGCACAAAATTGCGACTTGAGATTCCGTTGAACCGATCGCTGAAAGGCCGACACAAATCAGGAGTACAGGCACTGAAAGATAGGTCGAGACTGCTCCTGGTCCTTTCCAGAGTAGCAGCCAAAATTGTTTACGGAACCACGCATCTAGATTGAGCATCGTGGCCCTCCATTTTGTTGTTCGTGCTACTGCGTTGTGGGAGTTTACCAAGAAACCAGCCTTTTTCCAGTCGAGACCGGCGGTCAAGCGCGCTTTATACTAGCAAGCCGCCAATCACCCGACTTGGCTCACATCGCCGAAAAATTTTCTCGGGAGCCAGAAATCAACCGGGCCTTCGCAGCTCGATCTCCGCTCGAAAGGCATCCTCAGAAGCGTCATACCTTAGCTCCAAACCCAGTTTGCGGCAGATTCGTTGCATAACATAGTTTTCTGGAAGAATATTCCCAACGAGGCGCTCAAGCCCTTCTGTGCGACCGATCTCGAGTAAATCGCGAAGAAGTTTTGTACCAAGACCTCTACCTTGCCAGTCATCAGAGATTACAATGGCTAATTCGGCGTCGTTGGTACGATGACCTTTAATCAGCCGGGCAACACCTACAATCTGTCGATCACCTAGTCCAGGCTGGGCCCGTTCGACTACTAGGGCGATTTCCCGATCGTAATCGCTGAAGCAAATTCGTACCAAACGCTCATGGCTGATTAGGGCTTCGTGCATTAGGACACCGAAGTAACGCAAATGCACAGTTTCTTCTGAAAGAGACTTATGGAAGTTGATCATCAGTGATTCATCTTCCGGTCGGATCGGGCGGATAGTGACGGGAGTTCCATCAGCAAGCTTCCACACATGCAAATATTGTGTAGGATAAGGTCGGATCACCAACTTCGGCAGGGAGGCGGCCGGTTGATGAGGGTCGCACAGGGTCATGCGAACGCTGAGAGCAATTGCGCCTCTAGGGGAGGCTAAGAGTGGATTGATGTCGATTTCCTCAATCGGGGGTTGTTCGGCTACCAGTTGACTAAAACTGATCAAGAGGTTTTCGAGCGCGACCAGGTCTGCGGGTGGTCGGCTGACGCCGTTCAAAGCTGCATAGATCCGCGTTTGTTCCATCAAACGTTTGGCAAGCGTCGCGTTCAGCGGCGGCAAACCGACAGCGCGGTCGCGCCAAGCGTCGACTAATCGCCCACCGGCCCCGAAGAATATGATCGGTCCAAAATTCGGATCGACTCTCTTCCCAAGGATCAATTCGACTGCTTCCTCTTCGTCGTCAGCACGCCGAGTTTCGACCACCGGAAACCCGTAGCTGGAAAGGATTGCTTTCGCTTCGACTTCCGTAAGCAGCGTGCGCTTGGTTTTACGCGCTCCTCTGATAATAGTCTCGACTCGCCTCGGGTGAGTTTCCTGAGGCGATTTGGTCACAAGCGTCGGCATTTCGTAGAGCCCGCGGAGGTTACTGCTGTACTGTGCCATCAAACAGAAAGCGCGCGCTGCGGCATCCGGCTGGGTGAACGTTGGGACACCGCAAGCGTTCAACAGCGACCGAGCTTCTGCCACTGTGTCTCCACCCATCAAACAAGCGAAGATTGGTTTCTGATGTATCGATGCTACCAATTTCAACCGCTCGGCTGTAGCCATAGGCTCGGTCGTCGCCTGCGGAGTTACGATGATCAAGAGCGCATCGTTATTTGGATCCTTGATGAGCGCATCGACAGCGGCTGCGTATTGGTCCGCTTTAGCATCGCCAACCAGATCTACGGGATTCGATCGGCTCCAAAGAGGCCGCAGGGACTTGTCCAAAGTCTGAATGGTTTGATCCGAAAGATCAGCCAGGCTCCCGCTGTCTTCGATGAGAGCATCCGCTGCTAAGACCCCTGGTCCCCCACCGTTGGTAACGATGGCAAGACGCGACCCGTTGGGCCTTGGCTGCTTGCCCAGAACCTCCGCCATGCCAAAAAGTTCGTCTAAGGTGTTCACTCGTAGAACACCGGCTCTTCGAAAAGCTGCATCGAAAACATCATCACTTCCGGATGGCGCCCCCGTGTGAGACATGACAGCTTTCGCTCCAAGCGTTGTACGACCTACCTTGAGAACGATGATCGGCTTGGTGATAGCGACTTCCCGTGCAGCCGAAAAAAAGGACCGAGCATCACCAACGGACTCCATGTAGATAAGGATGCTCGAAGTACGCCAATCGTCGGCGAGGTAGTAGATGAGGTCACCCCAGTTGACATCCATCATAGAGCCAACAGAGAAAAAACCGCTAAACCCGATTCGCTCCCCAATGCTCCAATCAAGGACCGCGCTACAAAGGGCTCCGCTCTGGCTGACGAAGGCGAGATGACCGTCCCCTGCCAAGCGTGGCGCAAAAGTCCCGTTCAGACCGATCCTCGGGATCATTACTCCAAGACAATTTGGACCGACGATTCGCATCTGGCCTCGACGGGCCATGATGGCTTGTTCGAGCTTCGCCCCTAAGGGCCCAGACTCCCTAAAGCCTGCTGAGATAATCATCGCGCCCGTTACCCCAGCCTCGGCACACTCTTGGACCACCTCCGGTACTGTCGCGGCCGGAGTCGCTATAATTGCTAAGTCTACTCTACTCGGGACTGCTCCAATGTTCGGAAACGCGGGTAGACCGAGAACGGAGTGTCGCCTCAGATTTACCGGGTAGACCAGCCCGTCATAAGATTTAAGGTTTTCCAGCAGGACACGACCGACGCTACCGGGGGTTTCTGTGGCACCAATGAGGGCAATAGATTCGGGAGCAAACATCGTGTTCAGTGCAGGTCGACGATGGCGAAGGAACTCGCTATTCCTCTTTCTTTGGGAGGCACTTTCACGCATATCGGACAAGCTAGACTACGTTCATCGGTTGTGTAGTCGAGGAAGATCTGACACGGAAGTCATCGCGGGTTCCTAGGCCTCGCAAGCTCAGCCTAGGCCACCTTCGCATGCTACGGCGCGCCTCGACAGCCGTGAGGTAGGGAAGGTCTAGTATGCGGCCGCGACGTAGGCCTTGCGGAGTCGGGCTAAAATCTGTCAACCGCTTCGCGGCGAATCCTGTGCTAGCCGCGCGGCTGTCGCGGGCCTCAGCGAGCGCGAGTTTCAGCGGGGCTTACTAGAGCGAGCACGACCATCATCGCGATACCAGGCAAGAGGACGAAATTCTTGGTAACGGACATTACCATTCCA
>JAFAJU010000281.1 GCA_019236035.1 Verrucomicrobiota bacterium
GCAAAGCTTATGGGCGTACTCTATCTCGAGAACAACCTGGCGCCCGGCGTGTTCACGTCCAAGCGGCTGGCCATGCTAGAACTGCTGACCTCTCAGGCGGCTATTTCTTTGGATCACGCCCGGCTGTACGCCGACCTGCTCCAGGAAAACAACGACCGAAGAAAGGCCGAAGAAGCTCTGCGTGCGAGTGAGGAGCGGTGGAGCATGCTGGCCGAGAATTCTTCAGCCGGCATTGCCCTGATTGCTCCGAATGGTCGCTTCATCGCAGCAAACGAGGCTCTCCAGAAAATGCTCGGCTACACTGAATACGAGCTCCGAGAACGTACTGCTGCTAGCATTACCCATGAAGAGGATCGTGCCGCTACCGAAGCTCGTGCTCGTAGGGCTGAAGCTTACCGACGGGAGCGACGGGTCTATCGTCTTGAGAAGCGGTACCTGTGCAAAGACGGTAGCGTACTGTGGGCGGATGTCAGTTCGGTGTTCGTCCCCGCTTCTGGAACCAATTCTGCGTTTTTCTCGGCGGTCATTGTAGACATAACCCAGCGCAAGCGAGCAGAAGAAGAGTTGCATCAAAAGGAAATTTCTTTGCGTGAAGCGCAGAACGAACTGGCTCACGTCAGCCGGGTAACGACTATGGGAGAATTGGCAGCATCGATCGCCCACGAAGTCAACCAGCCGCTAGCAGGCATGTTAACTAATGCTAATGCCAGCCTGCGGTGGCTGGCTGGAGACGCGCCAAACCTTGCTGAAGCGCGCGAAGCGACTCGGCGCATCGTTCGCGATGGGAATCGGGCTGCCGATGTTGTCTCACGCATGCGGGCTTTTTTCAAAAAGCTTCCCGCCGCGAAAGAGCGGGTCAACATAAACGAGGTCATCCAAGAAGTTCTCACCCTTACCCAGACCGAATTGCAAAGGAATCGCGTTTCACTACGGACCGAATTCGCAAATGATCTACCAAATGTGATAGGGGATAAAATCCAATTGCAACAAGTGATGCTCAATCTGGTGGTCAACGCAACAGAAGCCATGAGCGGAGTTGCCGAGGGTCCCCGAGAGCTGCGCGTAAGTTCGCGGAAAGTTACTGAATTTCCCAGTGAATTAGCCAAAGAAACGGCCGATGGTAGTGCTGTAACCAAGCCGGAATCAGTCTATGTATTAATCGCGGTCCGAGATTCGGGACCAGGGTTGGATCCGACGCAATTGAGCCGTGTTTTCGAGACCTTTTATACAACGAAAGCTCAAGGGATGGGCATGGGTCTAGCGATTAGTCGTTCGATTATCGAAGCTCACCATGGACGTCTGTGGGTGACCGCAAACGCGCCGCGAGGCGCTGTCTTTGAGTTCACGTTGCCAATTCAGGGTGACGCGAGGTCGTGACCTTGCCCTAACCGCAATCAACGTGCGACTTCGTCCTGCACGCGCGTTTTGCGGGTTAGACGCTGGTTTTTTGAGCCGCAGTCATCGGGTTCGAGAACTCGCTCGTTTACCCCCGGGCTTTTGCGTGGTAGCGGTCCGTCACGCGCCGCGCTCACGCAATGGGGTCAGTTTGCGGTTTCGAAGGCGGCCAAGATCCGCAGCTCACTTCGCGGGTCCCCTCAGCTGGAGAAGAACTAATTGTTTAGTACGGTTTGCGCGCTTTCCAGACCTCTTCGCACGGCCACTTACGGGCCTACTCGACAGTGACGAAGGGGTGACGCGAGATTGCTCACACGGTAGGCCGAACCTCGATCAGATCCTCGACCTCGAAGCCCGAACGCCGCAGCAGCCGTATCCAGTCGCCGTGTGACAGATGAAACTCGACGCCTGGATTTCCAGGCCATTCGACCCGGTACATCCCGAATGCCGGGCGCAGCAGTCGCTCTGTCGCTGCCACGCCGTCCTCCGGTGGCATGCACAACGTCATCAGGAACGAGTTGGTGAGGAAGACTAAGCGACCGCCTGAACGTAACACGCGCGCGGCCTCGGGGACCCAGTGCTGTGGGTCTGCCCAGAGGCAGGCACCATACTCAGAGATCGCGAGGTCGAAGCTCGCGTCCGGATAAGCGATCGCTTGAGCGTCGCCATGGATGAGCGGAAAATCGA
>JAFAJU010000414.1 GCA_019236035.1 Verrucomicrobiota bacterium
AAAATTGTGTTCCTCGAGAAATGAAAAAAGCTGACGATTATCTTTGAGGCCTTGGTCCGAAAATAACAGCCGGTTTCCATCATCGGGGAAATTGAAGACAACGATCCTGCCATCCGGTTTCAGATATTTCGCCAATCCGGACAGAACCTTTCGAAAATCCACATAGTTCAACGTATCCGAAACAACGATCGTATCCGCACGTTCAGCGTTCACCTCGGCTTTAGGGTTTATCTCAAGGAACGCGCACGCCCGCAGGAGGGCTTTTCGGAAACTCAGCACCCCAAACTGTCCCACTTTCTCAGCGTCCAGCCGGATTCTTAGATCGTCCAACGATCGGACATTATCGGCCGCTATATCGACACAGATCCGCTTCCTTCCCGGCTTTGTTTTTAACAACTGCGTTACCGGCGCCGCGCCACTGCCCACATCAACGATAAGATCGCCAATCTTTCTTTCTCGCTCAAGCTGGCTAAAAACTGGCTGGAGCAGTCGTTGCTTTAATGCGGGGCGATATGACTCACCCCAAAATTGTTGCCACGGACTCATATCTTGCCGATCATGCGTATTTTCGAACATTGGCTTATAGACCAGCGAAGTGAGGGTCAAAGCCGGTATCAATATGGCCAATATGCAAGCTATAATCAGTGTTGGGATCGCGTTTTCCATTGCTCGGTCATTTTACCATTAGACATCTTTTCGGAATGGTCCAACCACAAGAGTGCATCGGGAACACTCAAATTTTCATGCCGTGAAACCACTTTTTCTTTTAGCAGTTCTGATCGCGTTGAACTTCGGATCATGCGCCCTGTATCCCGGCGCGCCCGGAACGCCCTTCGGACCAAATGACTACGCGTTCATGATTGCTCAGCCATATCCGAAGGAGACCCAGCTTGCCGAGAAACGGTTCCAGAATTTTCTCCGGCGAGCCAATGCCAACCAAAAATTAACGTTAGCAAAAACGCCTTTCGTCGCCGTGCGAGCGTATCAGCTGAAGGCATCCGAAGTTCCCTGGCTCACCTGGAAGATGGCCTGGGGCAGAATTCCGATCAAAGCTTATTATGGTGACGACGTGGCCCACAATTCAGGTAGCATCCCGGTCGAATTTCTTTTGATCTTCGACCAACGGACCGGCCGCCTGGCGGCCCCGGACGGTATCCTCATCATCGGATCCCCGATTGTAGGCTCGATTGGACAATACGGCGGAGTCCAGGCGATTTATGCAGGCGGGGGCTGGTGGTAACACCTTTCATCTCTCCATTCGTCCTTGGGCTGATTCGCACTTAACCTGCGAAGACTGCATCCGACTAGTATCATCACACGCATTTAGTATTAAAACTGGAATAAAGAGCTCTAATTCGGGTCATGTTCTTAACAGGGTTTTGAACCTCATGTATCGAAAATCTTCGCTTCTTTTTATTTTTGCGGCGCTTCTTTCTGCGTGCAGCACAACGAATTCCACGAAAGTCGATCATCGCGATTTTGCCATCGATACTTATTATCCCGCATCCAACGAGATCCAATTGGCCGAACACCGCGCGCGAGAATACTGGCAGAAGAACGGGATCCGATTCGGGACTGAGCCGCGCTATCTGGCAGTCGAAGCTTCCTCGCTTGTCGCCGCGGAACTTAACGCGGCTTTTTCAATTAAGCTTGATCATTCCCAGACGAGCGGCGCCTATTTTACACAGGGGATTTCGAGCAGTTCGAAGCAAGGCGTTTTCGGTGTGATGATTTTTGACACGCTGACCGATCGCAGCGTCGGACCACAAGGGTATATCATCGTAGACACGCCCTCGCGTGGACAGATCGTCCGAGTGGCCGACTACACGGCCCGTTATATTGGGGCCGGAAATTGAATTCGCCCTCAATCTTGGGCGCCGTAGTATCCGGTCAAAACTGGCCTTCAGGAATATAATCAACACTACCAGATCCGGGGGGCGCCGTACCGGCATGTACCGACGGTGCCGCATCCTGCTGAAGCTGCACTCCTCCGAAACCCGCTGACCAGCCGGAATCCTCTGCGCAAGCGGTCAGAAATATCGCCGCGCACAGGGCGAGAAGACCTGCAGCGAAGGCCAAATACCCTTTCATGGGTGAAACCATTACCACTCCGCCTTCGGATCTCAAGCAGTTAGTCTAGCCGGCATCGCTGACAAATCTCTGAAGATTTGTCAGCGATGCCGGCTTCGAAATTGAAATTTGACCGATGTGCGCCCGGGGGCTTGTATTGCTCAGGCCGAGTCTGTAAAGACCTGTATTCGACCGGCTTGGTCGTACTCGCCCTCTAATCCAAAACTACCCCCAAAAAATGAGAATCAAAGTCAGGACGCTGATAGCGGTGGGCTTTTGCCTCTGGGTTTCGGCAGGTGCTTACGCACAAACTCAAATCAAATTCTGGATCAACTCGGGGCTGGCGGCCCATGAAAAGGCTGCCTATCAGAAAGCGGCAGAGGCATTCAGTAAGAAAGACCCCAACGTTAAAATCAGCGTCGAGGTTGTCCCAGGAACCGAGACGGATGCTGCCAAGCTTATGACCGCTGTCCGCAGCGGGGTCGGTCCGGACGTCGCGGTGCTCGATCGATTTACCATCGCCCAACGCGCAGCTACGGGGTTGTTAACTGACCTGACGCCCTTCATCAAGAAAGAAGGGATTGATCTCAGCCAGGAATATTCCGAGGGACCATGGCAGGAAGTGCTCTATCAGAACAAACCTTATGCGCTTCCAACCAACACCGATGCGCGAGTGCTCTTCTATAACAAAAAAATTCTCCAGGAAGCTGGGATCGACCTGAGCGAATTCGATCCGGCACGAGGTCCGATCGCACCGGATCGCTTCAAAGAGATCGCGTTTAAGCTCAACCAAACCGATGCGTCCGGCGCTTACACCCGGATCGGATTCGTTCCCTGGCTTGAACAAGGCTGGGGCTATACTTGGGGATATGCTTTTGGCGGCAGCTTCTTCGATTTCAAACACTGCAAAGTAACGGCCAACGATCCCGGGGTGGTCAAGGGCTACCAGTTCTTGTACGATTGGGCGAAGGCTCTGGACCCTCAAAAGGCTCGAACGTTCGTTGACACGTATTGGCAATGGCCCTCTGTGGGTACGCTCCCCGATTCCCAGATGCCTTTCTTCACGGGGAAGGTCGCCTTTGTCATCTCTGGTAATTGGGTCTTCGCAGCGATGAAGGATGCCGCGCCTGATCTCGAATACGGCGTGACCTACATCCCCGCACCCGACGGTCTCAAAACGTCCTGGTCAGGCGGCTGGTCGGTAGTCATTCCTCAAGGAGTTAAGAACCAGGACGTGGCCTACCGGTTCCTCCGGTTTGTCGCCGGTGAGCAAGGACAAACATTCCTGGCACAAGAGGCGGCATCGCTGCCAACGCTGAAAAGCCTGCTCCAGCACAAGGAATTGTTCGGGCCTGAATATCAGTTTTTCCTCACCTTGCTACCCGTCTCCAAGTCACGACCACCGCTGCCAGTCGGCGCCTTGTACTGGGATAAGCTGAAAGAAGCTGAGGAAGCGGTCATCGCAAATAGCCAAACACCGGAGGCAGCCCTTAAGATGGTAGTGGACGAGGTGCAACCGCAAATGGATCAATTCTGTAAATAACCTTGCGTTTCGCATAGGCGCGGTAGGGCGAGTCGCGGCGGTAGGGCTAGGACTTCGGCGAGCTCAGTCGAGCCGCTCCGCCCGAGCCGCGGCGCGTGACAACCCGAATCCCAGGACAACATTCACGCGCCGCGGCTCGGGCGGAGCGGCTC
>JAFAJU010000597.1 GCA_019236035.1 Verrucomicrobiota bacterium
CTGAACAGCTCCGGTTCCAGCCAGTCGCGGCCAAGTTCTTCCTTCATCAGAATTAGCCACGCCATGGCATCTTTTGCGGTGCGAATTCCGCCGGCTGGTTTGAACCCAACGTTGCGTCCGGTGCGCTCGCGGTATTCGCGAATGGCGCGGACCATCGTGAGACTGACTGGCAGCGTCGCGTTTTCTGTCTCTTTGCCGGTCGAAGTTTTAATAAAATCTGCACCGGCCATCATTGCGACTAGACTGGCTCTCTGAATATTCCTAAGCGTAGCGAGTTCCGCAGTCGCCAGAATCGATTTTAAATGGGCTTCTCCGCAAGCCTGCCGAAAAGAGGCCACTTCGTCGTACAAAGCCTGCCAATCACCGGTGAGCACGTGCTGGCGCGTGATCACGATATCTATTTCTGCAGCACCTTCGCCAACCGCGTAACGGATCTCCTCCAGCCGCAATTTCATCGGGCTGAGGCCTGCGGGAAATGCTGTTGCCACAGACGCGACCGGGATTCCGGACCCTTCGAGTGCGCGGACAGCGTAGGGTACCATGGTCGGATAAACGCATACTGCACCGACACTTATACCGAGATCCGCGACACCCAAGGATTCGAGCAGGTCAGCGCGTACAGGGTGACGCGCCTTTGCGCACAATCGATGGATTTTTCCCGGGGTATCGTCTCCGGCGAGGGTCGTGAGATCAATGCAGCTCACCGCTTTCAGCAGCCAAGCGGCCTGCCATTGCTTCTTCACGGTCCGACGGTTGATCAGGGTTGCCGTGCGCCGTTCCACGGCGCTCTTATTGACCTGGACCTGTTTTAACCACCCTGTGTCCAGTGGTATGCCGGTGTTTCTGGTGGGTTCTTCGGGTGAACGGATCGCTTTCGGTTTGTCAACTGACGTCGTACGCATAGAGGAGACTCCATGTTCGAATCATCATTTGTTTTGCAGAAGATAGCTCGCGGTTTTTTCGTCCGTGATAAGCACATTGAAATAGCCGGCTCTGAGTCCTGCGCGCACGACCCGATGCTTCGACTTGCCGCCGGCAACACAGATCGAATAGTCTTTGCGGCGTAACAAAGCGGGGTCGAGACCGATTGTACGGGCGTCGATCGCGTGGTCGGCGATTTCGCCGTCGATGTTGACAAAGCGCCCGAGGATATCTCCGATTGCCCCTTTTTTCCGCAACAGTGCGACCTCGCTTTTCGTTAAATGGCCGGATTCAACGTGAACGGATCGCTCGGAGAGTGCGCCTAAGGTAAAGCAAGCGGTTGATACCTTTTCCGCCAACGCCAGTACGCCGGCGATCACCGGGTCTCGTTCAAGGGCCTCCTTGGTGGAGCGCAAGCCGAGAATGGCCGGCACCGGCAAAATCGTCGCGTAACCGTCGGCGGAGTTGGCCAATCGGACCGCGACATCCACCGGCTGATTGGGTGAGCTCGTCCGCCCGGTTCCGCCGTTCAGCACAACCACATGAAGACCATGGTTCCAGTGAAGCGGCATCCAACGGACCATGGCCGCCATAGTTCTCCCCCAGGATATCCCGAACATCTTCGGCTTCGGGTAAAGGGAGGCGATGAACTGCGCGCCCGCAAGCGCCACACTGTCCAGGATGATGCCGTCATTCTCGACCGTGACCGGAACAACAACCGCCTCACGCAGTCGATATCGTCTTTGCAATTCGCTTTCCAGATCGGGACGGCGCGGCGAGCGTGGCACAATATCGACCCGGACAACTCCGTGCGTTCTGGCGTCGCTCAATAATCGGCCTATCTGCCACCGAGTTAGCCCCAGTTCCTTAGCGATCTCACTCTGGGTCCGGTCGAGGTCATGATACAATTTGGCTGCTTGCACCATCAGGTGCTCACGCTGTTCGTCGGAGGAAACTCGTGGGCGGCTTCCTTTGGATCCGGGCAGACGTTTTCCGGTCTTGCGTTTCGCCGTCATAGAACGGTTGGCGGTCTAGTGTTCCAGCTGTGGCGACCTGGGCATCAATTCCCGTTGCGTGCGGCCTGTTCGGCCGAAGGCGTTGCAAGCAACGCCCCTCCAATGACCCGACATGCACGGGCGGGACGCTCAGGTCACGTATGCTCAAATGTTGTTTAAACCATCAATTGTTGAACCGTAAATTCTCCCGGA
>JAFAJU010000188.1 GCA_019236035.1 Verrucomicrobiota bacterium
TAGCGCTCTGAATGCTCAGAAGGTCGCCGCCCGGCTCCAGCTCTCACCGGAACGACGTAGAATACTCATTCTACTCGTGGATCATCACATGACCCTCTCCGAAATAGCCCAACGGCGCAATTTGGAGGATCCGGCAACCATCGGTGATTTTTCACAGATCGTCCGAACCCCGGAAAACCTCGATGCGTTGATGCTGTTAACCCTGGCGGATGGGCAAGGAACGGGCGGCCTGAATTGGTCCGACTGGAAGGAAACCCTCGTTTGGCATCTGCACCACGCTACTTCAAGCTATTTACATGACAAACGCGAGTTCTTCGCAGAACGGCGAATCGAACGCGAAGACCTGCAACAGTCGGTTGCCAAGAGAATGGCGAAAGACTTTAGCGAAGAGATCGAAGTGCATTTTCATTCGATGCCGGACCGTTACTTTCAAAGTCATAACGTCAATGAAATTATCGGGCACATCCGGTTATTCCGAAGCTTCGTCGAGTCGAGATCACGCGATCCAGAGATGGCGCTCGCGGCCGTCGTTAAATGGCACAGCAAACCGGATCAGGGTCATAGCGAATGCTGGATCTGTACGTGGGATCGAGTTGCTTTGATGGCTAAAATAGCTGGTTCGTTTGCAACGGCTTCGATCAACATCCTTAGTGCTGACGCCTACACTCGGGTCGACAATTTGATGTTAGGGATCTTTCGGGTGTGCGACACCAGTTTTCGTCCGGTCAACGATGAGCGAGACTTGCAGCAGGTGGAGTCAGTCCTGCAAGCTTCGCTGGAACAGATCGACTTCGATTTTGCGCCGCTCCTTGAGAAGGCAAGGAAACGCACGGCATATCATCTGCCACTCGGAATGGAATTCCCGACGAAGCTGGTTATTTCCAATGAGATCCACGCAAACTACACCGTGATCGATCTTCAAACCGCGGATCGCCTTGGCTTGTTGTACGACGTGCTTTTCTGCCTCTCACGAGCCGGAGTGAATATCGCCCTGTCTCGTATCGCGACAGAAAAAGGAGCCGCTTTTGACAGCTTTTATTTGACTGATTCGGAGGGGCGAAAGATCACCGATGAGGCCACCCTGAGGCAACTCCAGACTTCCTTGCTCGAGTCCGCGACAGGTGGCGAGTACGGCACGAGGTAGGGCGAAGCGGCGTGCGGCCCCGCGGCTCGGACGGAGCGGCTCGACTGAGCTCGCCGAAGTCCTCGCCCTGTCATTATGTCGTTCCATTTCCGGGAAAAACTCGTCTCGATAGTGGTACGAGATTCGTGACCCTGACAGCCTGAAATTCAGAGAATAGAAGCGAGCTCCCTGGGAAAATCTGAGCTGATCGGTTGTTTGTCGGATTAAATCTGCTTTGGCATAGCCATTGCTTAACCCAGTGTCTAGGCTGATCTGCTGACAGTCTCAACGAACTCGCTCATCCCCGGCCAGAAAAGATGATCTGCTATGACAAAAGATGGCACATGGTCGCCTAGCGACAACGATTCAAACCAAGTTGATCCGTGGGTTCGATCCCAGCTTTCCGCCTATCATGTTCATTGGCTGCAAAAGCAAGGCGACGTTATGAATAAGACCGAACTCCTCAAATACGCTTTAGCTGAATGGGTGGTCCGGCATCCGAACGACTGGTTCAAACTTACCAATGTCGGGAATGCCATCCGGTCGGCTCTGGATGAGTTTATTGCTCGCCATAAAGAGGAGTTTATCGCGGCGGAGTAGCGTAATCCGCCCTGGCAGGTTAGTCATCGAACAGCAGAGCCTGCATCGCTCACAAATCTCTGAAGATTTGCGAGCGATGCAGGCTTGGGGCGCGGCAATTTATTGTTTCGTAGCGCGGCCGTACGGGTTTAGTCAATCCGTATGCAGTTAACCTATTTTTTCGACGTTTGTTCGATGTGGTGCGCTCTTGGAGACGAGGCGCTCGTTACGGTGCTGGAACGCTACGGCGAGCGAGTTCCGGTGACCTGGAAAGTTGCTCTCATTAATGACGGAGAACCGATGGATGCGGGGCAGGAGCAGGAACTTTGGTACTACGATCGTTGCGAAGTGGCGACTGGGCGCCGATTCGATCATCGCTGGATTGAAAAGAGTGGACAGTCGACGTTAATGCCTAATGCTATGATTCATGTGGCACAAAAGCTCGGTAAGGGTGCCGAGGTGCACCGAGCGCTGAAAATTGCCGCCTTCGAGAGAGGTGAACCAATCTTGCGCCGGGAAGTTGCTCTTTCTCTGGCCGCTGGAGCGAGCGGCCTGGACCGGGCGGCGCTCGAAGCCGGAATCGACGACCCGGAAACAGTGGCCGAAATCAAGGCTTCGACTGCCGAGTTCAATGCCTATAAGATAAATCAGCGGCCCTCCTTTGTAATTCGGAGCGGAATCGAGGACACCGCCATTTTCAGCGGTCTCTATCGGGTCGAACCGGTCATTGCTGCGATTGAGGCCATGATTGCCGACGAAGATGCCTACGCACGGTTTGCAGCGTCACACGCTCCGTTCCCAACGCGGTGACTGTACCGTCGTGCTCGTACTCGTCGTGACACGGGCGTCCCGCCCGTACGGTCAGACAAGATCACGGGTGGGACGCCCGTGCCACGCCTGGGTCAACCCCAATTCCCGACGCCGATGAAGCGCGCTATGTACTCATCAAAGCGAGCAATCCCTCCGCGGGGCGGCGTGTCGACCGAAATATATCCGCGATTACTCACGAAATGCCCCGTGCGAGTGTCAAAGATCATAATGCCGCGCAGCTCTAAATTGCTATAGGTCTGTTTGTCGATTCCGTGGGAGAAGAAACTCGATGTGGTTTCGGAGTTGATCAGTTTCGGCCAAAGCGCTTGGACCTCTCCTGGAAAAATTTTCGACGTCTCGACCGCAAGATAAGCGGGATCCGGTCCAAATCGGGCCGCGTGTTTTGCCCAGTATCGGCGGGCGCGCTGCTCAGCTATTTGGATTTCATTCGAGGTCGGATAGTAAGTGTCGATAGCGAAATTGCGATTGTCGATTTTCTCGGCGCGAAGCGGGTGAAAAGTCGCGACCACAAAAGCGAAAAATAAAAATCCGAGTCGATTCATAAAATCGATTGTCTCCTTAGGAGGATAGCAGATGTCGAAGCCGGCTCAAAATTCACCCTCTTGCGACGTTGCCGGTAGTGTTCTATAGGACTCTTCCCGCATGGGCTCAATTTATCTCCGATATCCTGATGGTCAGATGACGCAACGAACCGAAGAAGAGGTGCGTCACCTCTGGAACGAGAGATTGGTGCCGAATGAGACAATCTACTGGCGGGAAGGAATGGCAGATTGGCAACCGGTTTCCCAGTGGCTCGGGGAGCATCCGGACCTGCCGGATGATAAGCCGGCACCCGACCAATCAAGGGCTGAAATTAGAGCATACCATTTCCTGGTTGATCCGGCAGGCCTGACAAAGTTTCTGCAGCGGCTGCTTTGGATCGGCGTGGCGGTCGCGTGCGTCGCGCTCGTGGATGATGATGCGGAATTTGTACAGGTACAGATTGGCCGGGTGGCACCTGATCAATTGACCGAAAACGATCCAATCCAGGCTGTCGTCGGGCTATTGCAATCCGGGCTCGGTGTTGTCACTGCGATTACGTTCCTGAAATGGGTCTACCGCGCATACAAAAACATCCAGGGTTTTGGTGCGGAAGGTTTGCGGTTCTCGCCGGGATGGGCGGTTGGTTATTATTTTATTCCCATTCTGAGCTTGATTCGCCCCATGCAGGTTATGAGCGAAATCTGGCGCGCCAGTTACGATCCCAGAAACTGGCTTCGAAGCCGTAGTTCATGGCTGATTGCAACATGGTGGGCCTTGTTTCTGGTGTATTCGGTCGTAACCCAGGTCTCATTGCAGCTTGGGCTCCAGGCCTCCACAAATGATCAATGGACGCTCGCTGCGGTCTTTGCAATTCTCGGCGACTTTTTCTCGGTCCCCCTATCAATCGTCGTGTTGCGACTGGTGACCGAGATCTATAAGCGGCAGAAGCAGCTGGTGGAAGGTGCCGATTCGGGTCTCCCGGTTTCCTGAGCCTGCATCGCTCACAAATCTCTAAAGATTTGTGAGCGATGCAGGCTAAGCCGAGGCTAAGCCGAATTCAAATGTTGTCTGGCGTGCAACGTGCGAAAACGCCGGGGTTGCATATCAAAGAAACGCCGGAAAACCTTTCGAAAATAATCGGAGTCCTCATAACCGCAGGCGACCGCGATTTCGTTGACGTTCATCGACGTGAGGAGCAGCAGGTTCTTTGCGTGTTTCATCCTGGCCCGATGGATCCCTTCCGTAGGATTGCAACCGTAGGTCTGGCGATAGACCCGGCCGAGGTAGTCCGGGTTGCAATGCAGTTTCCGTGCGATCAGGGAGGTGGAGAGCGCTTCACGGAAGTTACCCGTAATAAGTGTCTGGGCCTGTGTGGCCAGGTTTTGCGACTGGCTGGCCGCGGAAAAGTGCGGGCTGTTTTGCAGACCGATCTCTAACAACATCAATTTTACTAAGGTTGCGGCATAATCTTTTTCGAGGCGGTTACGCTCCTGATCATCGAGAAATCGAAGGAACAATTCTGTCAAACGGAGCGGTTCCGCCAGGCGACAATGCTGCGGGATCACCACCCCGTCGACGCTCGGAGGTTGACCATCGGTCCGGAGGAAAAAATGCACCCAATAAAACGAAGTATTCGCGGCATAAGGCGCGACGCCGCGATGGAAACGTCCTGGCCAGAGGATGAGTGTGTCACCCTGTTCGAGCGCAAAAACCCTGGCCTCCTCGCTCAGGACAAGCGTACCAGTTCGGGCCAGGATAAGCTCATAGGAGTCGATGACACGCCCGTGATGGATGCCTTGAGCGGGCGAAACAAAGAGCCCGGCATTGCAGGCTTCAACCTTCCACGCATCCGAAAGACGCAGACAGCCGAAACCGTAGAGCCCGTTGTTCATGGGGTGATAAAAAACTCGGAGTCCTCCGCATATTTATTTCACAGATCCGGCGGACACGAGTCTGAATTTTCTGTGCAGCGCAAAAATCGGGCTCGTCTCCACGGGATCTGTGAAATAAATAACGCATGCCAAGGAAACTTGAAGCTATCCTGGTCGGTTGCGGCGCAATGAGCGCCGAGTGGATTCGAAGTGCAAAGGAACTTGGAGTAGAGATCTGTGCGCTGGTCGATTTAAATGTAGAGCTTGCGCGAGGACGCGCCGCGGAATTCCGTTTGGATGCTCCGCTGTTTGATAATCTGGACGAGGCTATGGAGAAAGTCCGCGCACAGATGCTTTTCGATTGTACCATTCCGGCGGCACATACCGAAATCGATCTAAAAGCATTCGCGAACGGGTTGCACGTGCTCGAGGAAAAGCCGCTCGCGACAAACCTCAGTGACGCTCATCGCCTGGTCGATACCGCGAAGAAGAACAATCTCGTCCATGTGGTTGTCCAGAACCGGCGATTTAATCCTGGCTTACGCAAGATTCGGCGCCTGCTGAGCGACGGCCTCATAGGTGACATTACCACCGTGAATGTCGACTTTTTTGTCCCCGCACATTTCGGCGGGTTTCGGGAGAAAATGGATCATATTCTGTTGATCGATATGGCGATCCATCCGTTCGACGCGGTCCGGTGCTTGACCGGCGCCGACGCGAGGTCTGTCTATTGCGAAGAGTGGAACCCGAAAGGGTCTTGGTGGCAGCACGGCGCGTCTGCTCACGCCATCTTTCAAATGGATGAGGGAATCCGATTCACGTTCCGGGGGAGTTGGTGCTCCGAAGGGCTGCGGACCCCTTGGGATGCAACTTGGCGGGTAATAGGCACAAAAGGAACGATCCTCTGGGACGGCCTTGAGGACATCCGAGGCGAATACGCGACGAAACCGAATGGGTTGTTCTACGAAAATGCGGCTTTTGCTCCGACCGAAGAGCCGGATCCCAGGGAAACACGAGGGCACCTGAGCGTTATGACGCAATTTCTCCGGGAAATTACTGAAGGGCTTCCGGCCGAGACTCGCAGCGCTGATAATATCAATAGCCTGGCCATGGTGCTGGGAGCGATTGAAAGCGCGAACAGGGGTCAGCGAGTGCCGGTTCCGGTGTGACGGGAAAAAGCTCATGACGACGAACCAAGGCGCTCCCCGGTTGAACTACCAGCGTAGAATCGTTTCCATCGCACTCACTTTTGGAGTTGTTATTTCCACATTCTATGTGCTGAGCATCGGGGAACACTTTTTCGTTCCTTTAGTGATGGCGGTGCTCGCGGTCTACCTCGTGGACATTGTCAGCCGCCTGATCCGAAGGATTCGAATCGCTGACCGGGCTGTGCCTTCGGTGCTTTCTGTAATCTTGGCCTTTGGGATTATCTTCGGGCTCGGGTTTGCGTTGATTGAAATCGTTGCGCAAAACGCGGTTCATGTGGCTGCTGCTGCACCGAAGTACCAGGCGCGTTTGCAGCAATTGCAGGGGGAGATATTCGCCAGAGTCGGCATTGAGGAGCCGCCGGAACTTCGGCAACTATTGAAAACAGTCGACCTTCGGTCGGTATTCACTGGCGTCGCCAAAGAGGTTGCGGGGGTGCTTGAGGATGTCGCGCTTGTCTTGATCTATGGTTTGTTCATTATGCTCGAAAGGCGCTACGTTCCGATCAAGGTTCAAGCCTTATTTCCTGATCCCGAACGCCGGAAAAACGCTATTCGAATCATTCGTCGAATCGATCGCGACATTCACACTTACCTCGGGGTGAAGACAGCCGTGAGCTTCACCAGCGCGCTGCTGGCCTACATTTTGATGCGGATCGTCGGGCTCGATTTCGCGGCGTTCTGGGCTCTTCTCATCTTCGTACTACACTTCATTCCGACAATCGGTGTCATCGTGGCGACGCTTCTTCCGACGCTGCTTGCAGCTGTGCAATTCGACAATCTCGGGCCGTTTCTGGTCATAGGTATTGGCATCACCGCGATCGCGCAGCTCATGGGAAACGTGGTCGAGCCGAACGTCATGGGCGAGACACTCAACCTGAGTCCGTTGACGGTGATCATCGCCTTGATTGTCTGGGGCTCGCTCTGGGGCATAGTAGGGGCTTTTCTGTGCGTGCCGCTCACGGTGATTCTGGTGATTGTTTTATCGAACTTCGACTCAACGCGCTGGGTTTCGATATTGCTTTCGAAGACGGGCGAAATTCGTTCCTCGGAGTAGCCTCGCCCTACCGCGCGGGAGCGCGCCCCCCCGGCGCAAACCCGTTTTCCCGGGTGTCCGGAAAACCAAGAGCAAAAGCTGGAGCTTTCAGCCACTTGCGATTAACTTTTTTTGTGAGTCTGCCAACCAGATTTGATCACTGCGTAGTCCACGTGTCGGACTGGGAACGGTCGAACAATTTTTACCGCGACGTCGTTGGAGTGGATGTCGTCGCAAAGGACGGGCGGTGGGCCTACCGCTTTGCGAATGCCCAACTCAATCTACATGGACCAGGAGTAAAACCGCATCCGTTGGCGATCGTTCCGGTCCCTCCAGGGGGGAGTGATCTCTGCTTCGAATGGTCCGGACCGATCACCAGCGCGGTGGAACACCTCAATTCGCATGGCGTCGAGATAGAACTTGGGCCCGTGCCCCGGTTCGGCGCGCGGGGCGACGGTGTCTCGGTCTATTTTCGGGATCCGGATGGATCGCTCTTGGAGTTTATCTCGTACACCGGTGGCGAAGCGCGATCTGAGATAAAGGATTGATGCCATGAAAACGCTTTTATTTGCTCTCAGCTCTTGGACCATCTTTGCCGCCTCAACGTTTGCGGAGAACGGAGGGTTCCGGCTGACAAGCGCTACATGGCATGAAGGCGGAACTGTACCGCAAGAAAATGTGTTTAATGGTGCCGGATGCGGCGGACCGAATGTTTCTCCCGAGCTTCGTTGGTCAGGCGCGCCGAGTGGTACGAAGAGCTTTGCGGTTACTATTTTTGACCAAGATGCTCCGACCGGTAACGGGTGGTGGCATTGGGTCATTTTCAATATACCTGGGACAACGTTCGAGTTACCTGCGGGTGCGGGCAGCAAGGGATCGAGAGGTTTACCGCCGGGCAGCGTTCAAACCCGGAATGACTATGGCGGGCCGGGATATGGTGGGCCTTGCCCTCCGCCTGGCACAACTCATCGATATTTGGTCCGGGCTTACGCGCTCAACGTTGAGAGGTTCTCAGCAGGTTCGGAAGTGTCGCCTGCAAAAATCGCAGAGCAGATTGAGCAGCATTCGCTTGGCGTCGCCAAGCTGACGGTCAAGTTTGGGCGTTAGGGCTACCGGTGGAGGGCTTCGCCCTTGCCGCACCATTCGGCTGTCGCTGGATAGGTCCTATATGTCCCATAGGTCATATAGGTCTTATGTTTCATGCGACGAACGTCGAATCGGCGATCAGCGCTTGAAGAAATGCGTAATTTCCTC
>JAFAJU010000266.1 GCA_019236035.1 Verrucomicrobiota bacterium
AGATCCTGGAGTCCCAGGGTGATCTCGAAGCTAGAAAACGCGATACGGAGCTATCAAGATGATGACTTGTATAGATTTAATCCGGTGCGGCACGCGATTCAGACCGGAATGGCAGAGAGCGAAGCAATCGCCCTATTTCTGCATGCGGCGCGTTCTGGCCTCTTCACGATGGAGTGGCATCTCGTCTGTACATCCTGCGGCCATCTAGTCGAGAGCCTGCGCAGCATGGGCAATTTGCATTCTCATTACGACTGCGACATGTGCTTTGCCGGGAACGAAGCCACGCTAGACGATTCCATGCATGTCACCTTTACTGTTTCGCCAGAGATCAGAAGGATTGCCTTCCATGAACCGGATACGCTTCCGATCGAGGATTTCTACTTTAAATACCGAATGGCAAAAGGTATTCGGCCGTTGCCGCTACCGGCGGAACCTACCGTCGTCGACGTGTTGCGTAGCTGGACAAAGCTTCTGACCTACCTCAAACCAGGGGAAAGGCAGACGATAGAGCTAGACGCTCCCATCGGTTCCCTTTATCGGATTAGCGATCTCCTTAACAATACTATCTGTGTTGTCATGTTGGGTCCGGCGTTGAGTGAACAAAAACAACACGTACAGGTCGCGTTAACTGGGCAGAAGCTGCGGATCATGGATAGGGAAGTGCTACCAGCTAAGCCGCCGACTTTCCATTACAACATTGAGCAAGTTTGTACCGTGCCAGGGGGTAAAATTGTCTTCGAGTTAGAGAATCGGGCCTCCGAAAAGAGTTCGGCGTGGATAACACTTTTTCCTCAAGATTTTGATCCTCCGCACCTTGAATTCGAAGCATTTCTTTCGGGCAAAAGGCTTCTGACTGATCCAACCTTTCGCGATCTGTTTGGAGATGAGGGTTTAGATGAGTCACAAAGCATTAGCATCAAGAATATCACTTTTCTTGTTTCAGACTTGAAAGGTTCGACCGCGCTTTATGATGCAGTCGGAGACGTGCAAAGCTACCATCTGGTTCGCCGGCATTTTGCCGCTCTGACTCGAGCCATTGCCGGTCATTCCGGTGTGGTTGTAAAAACAATTGGCGATAAAGTTATGGCAACATTCGCCGATCCGGTCGATGCTGTCGGCGCGGCAATCGACATCGCCAGAGAAGTTGAAGAGATGAATAGAACACTCTCCGAGCGGCTCTGCTTAAAGATGGGTATTCACGGCGGACATTGTCTATTAGTCACGCTCAACAACCGGATCGATTATTTCGGGCAGACGGTAAATATTGCGTATCGCCTGCTCAGGCTGGCCAAGGGTGGTGAGCTTTGTCTTAGCATTGATATTTGCGAGAACCCCCACGTAACCGATCTATTGGATCGCTTTGGTGTACCCGCGGAGCGGCTCGATACAGGCGAATCTGATGCGAAAGCGATAGCGTACTCGCTCGAAAGATAAGCCCGCTTGACCGAAGCTTTCCAAAATTCAAGCCGGACTCGTCTTCGATTGCCGTTGAATCGAGCGATGATGACTCTTATAATCAGAGCATTGTCGATAATTGTCCTCGGTTAACTCAAAGAAAAGCTAAATGCGCTCAAAGGGTTTCGACGGAATGGTATGCTCGATTGCTGGTGTCATGTCGGCGATCGGTGATCGTTGGGGTATGATTATTTTGCGAGATCTCGTATGTGGTCTTAGCCGGTACGAGGATTTTCGCAAATCGTCCGGGGTGACCAATGCGACGCTCAGCGACCGGCTGAAGCACCTAGAGGCCAATGGGCTCATTGAGCGACGGCGCTATCAGGCGAATCCGGAAAGATTTGAATACCTTTTGACTCAAAAAGGTCGGCAAATCGCCCCTTTGATGCCCGTGCTCGCCCAGATCGGGGATCGCTTGAATGTCTCTGGGACTTCGGCGCCGCCGATGAAGGTCGTAAATCGAAAAACGGGTGCCGAAGTTCGCTGGAGTTTCATCGATCAGAAGACGGGCGAGCAGGTTAGCCCTTCGGACCTCAAAATCTTGGAAGGCCCTGGCGCCAACGACCTAGTTCGTTGGCGATTATCCCACAGGGATACGGGCACCACAATGCCCAAGGCTATAATGGCAGCGAGCAATAGCGGGTAAATGGCATGATAAAGCCCGTCTCCGCGGCGGCGACGACGGCTACTCCCGGAGGGCTAGAACGGTTAGCAGGATGGGCGTCCCGCGTCGTTTGCGAATCTCAATTTCCTGGTTGACGATGGATCTCCATTGATAGTGCGTTATATTTTTATCTACTGGCATTCCTCACAGGCACATTTGCTTGCGGTTAAACTGACCGCTACAGCCGGCCCTTTCGTTTATCTTCAGTCAACTTCAGGAGCGGAGGTGACTTGTAGAGGTTTTCAGGCTGAACCCTCTCCCAAAGGCTCCCTTTGCCAAGTTCTCTTCCCAATTTATCCTCGCGCCTGAGCCACTCTTCGACGCTCTTGATTCGGTTGGGATGGATTTCATCCAGCAGCGCGTAATCCCGTTGAATGACTCCGTGCTTCCAGATCTTCCAAAAGCCAGTGAAGTTATCGCGGAAACTCATGGTGCTTTTATCGCTGAGATCTGCGTTGTACCCGGCGGGCAAATTCGCAGCCATCTTGAGTGGGCCACTCCAATACGCTTCCAACTCCGTATCGATGTACCTCGCGGGATGTCCCGTCACCTTCTCAAACGCTGCAGCGAGTTTCTTGTAGTCGACGTGCTCAATGGCGACCTCAAGATTCATGCCGTTCGCGCGCTCCGGGTTGTCAAAGAGCCAGCAAGCGTAGTATCCGCAATCCTCGAGAGCGACGTGAGGCACGGTTCCGTCGCCTAACGGAACTCTCCAGGTCACGACACCGTCTTCGACTGATGGCGTCATGGGCGTCATCGCCGAGATCGCCATCTCCATATATGGACCTGTGGTGAACACCGCCGCGCCCATCCTGTCCTTGTTCACTTGGTTTTGGAACAAGACCCATTCCCCTATGCGGCCCTTGCCATCGTAGTGACCCGTGCGAAATTTTGAGTCATACCCGGCCTTCTTAAGCGCGTAGTCCAAATTGGCATAGACAAAGAACTTAATTCCTTCTTCGATGGCAATCTCGTAGCTGCGGATTGCCCAATACATCTCGGTCTTCTCACCGGTATTGAAGCCATCGATATTGATAAAAGCCCCGTCGCACCCGTGGAATCCTTGCCGCAACGTCTCCTCATCGGCGAACGTCCCCTCAAGGATCGCGACGTTGCCAAGCTCAAGTAGCGCTTTCGCACGACGGGAGGCGGCGTCGCGGCTAAGGGCCCTAACTGAATATTTCCCGTCGGCGACTAG
>JAFAJU010000285.1 GCA_019236035.1 Verrucomicrobiota bacterium
TTGCTGGCTCGTTAAATAGGACCTCAGCTATTCGCCTCGCCAGCGCCTTGCGAGTCATCCGGCGGCGCTCCCAACGCTGCTATACGAGCCGCGGACTTGGTGCACTAATGATTTGTTCGCATATCCGTTTCGGGCAACCGGATGAGCACTCGCGATCGCCGCGATAGCCCTATTTTGCGTCCCGCAGTAATTCGAAAAACTCTACCATGTCGTCCGGCGGTTTGATGTTGACCTTAGCAAAATCGTCCCTCAACTTTTCGATGTCTGATTTGAGCTTTTCCGTCACGGCCTCCCGATGCCCCTCCGACAATTCGTAAAACACCATTCCGGCATGAGCTTGCTTCTCTAGTGCGTCCCACCGAGCCAGTAACTCCCGGTGCAATTTACGCTTTTCGAGCCAATTTAGAATTGGATTGGACATAGAGCTTCATCTTCGTGACGACATAAAGAGAGTCAAATTACAAGGTCGGATTGGTTGAACAGCATTCACAAGTTTTCTTTTCCGTGTGACTAGCCTGCATCGCTCGCAAATCCTTAGAGATTTGTGAGCGATGCAGGCTGTCCTGTCTCCATCATGATAGAGTCGTTTGCAGCGGTCGGAAACAAGTGAGAGTTAAGGAGGGTGTTCTACCGGCGGAGAGTTTTCTTATGAACCTCAAAATTGGTTTTTTCGTGGCCGCGTCGCTTCTGAACACCGTTTCGCTCTTTGCCGGGGACAAGCCAAGCACTGCTGAATTCCGGCAGGCTGCTGCCAGGGTGGGCCGCCTGTTGGAACTCGGCCACTACGGCGGATGGGAACTCGGGCCTGAAATGTCAGAACGAATACTGGAGACCTATCTCGGGGACCTGGATTCCGATAAAGCTTTTTTAACTCGAGAGGACGTGAACCGACTCAGCGCCCGATACGGGACCGACCTCGGCAAGGCAGTTCTGCTTGGGGATCTTGCCCCGGCCAAAGCAATCTACGACGTTTTCAAGGCACGAGTCGAAGAGCGGATCGCGAAAGTTAACCCTGTTCTCTCGAACGCCTATAATTTCACGAGCAACCGCTTTGTGGATCTGGACCGACGAAAGAAACGTTGGCCGGCGAATATCCATGAGGCCGATTCCCTTTGGAATGACAGGATTGAGGGCGAACTTTTGCAGGAAAAGCTGAATAAACTCGCGGTACCGGGCTCAGGACCAAAAGTCGTGGCTCGGAGATACAATCAGCTGCTCAAAGACGTGGAAGACAGAGGAGAGGAGGACATTGACGAGATCTTCCTAAACGCGGTTGCTGAATCCTACGATCCCCACTCCGAATACATGGGACATTCGAATCTTGAGAGTTTTGAGATCGATATGCGGCTTTCATTAATAGGGATAGGCGCCGAGATGCGTTCCGAAGATGGATATGTGAAGATTCAGCGACTCGTACCGGGTGGACCTGCGGCCAGAAGCGGCAAAATGAGTGTAGGCGACAGAGTTGTCGCCATAGCTCAGGGGGACAACCCGTTTGTCGATACCAGCAATATGGCGCTCGACAGAGTCGTTGAGCTGGTGCGCGGTAAAAAGGGGACTGTTATCCGTCTTCAGGTGCTACCCGCGGGCGCAGCCGATCCATCCAAGCGACGGGTCGTCGCGCTTGTCCGCGACACTGTCAAACTGACCGATGAAGAGGCCAGGGCCGAAATAATCGATAAAACGCTCCCGGCCGGATCTGTCCGCCGTCTCGGATGGATCACCTTGCCATTATTTTACGAAGGCACGGGAATATTTGGAATGGGCAGGAGTGCTTCTCGAGACGTGGCGGCACTGCTAAAGCGATTGAATCGGGAAAAAGTTCAAGGATTGATTGTCGACCTTCGTTCAAACGGCGGGGGTTCACTTGATGAGGCCGTCAAAATGAGTGGGCTGTTTATCAACCAGGGGCCGGTTGTTCAGGTCAAGGACGTTGACGGAAACATCGATGTGCTTAGAGATCAAGAAGGCAAAGCTCTTTATACGGGGCCCATGATTGTCTTAATCGACAAACTCACCGCATCTGCGAGCGAGATTTTTGCTGCGACGATGCAGGATTATAGCCGGGCCTTAATTGTTGGGGACTCAAGTACTTTCGGCAAAGGGACCGTCCAGACGATAGTCGGACTTGGGCGACCGACATCCTTCTTTGGCTCATCGTCGTCTGCAGGAGCCCTGAAACTGACCGTGCAGAAGTTTTACCGGGTTACAGGTGAATCGACGCAAATAAAAGGGGTCGTCTCGGATGTGAAACTCCCCTCGGTTACGGACAACGCCGAGTACGGCGAAAGCGGCTTGAACTTTCCGCTCGGGTACGACCACATCGGACCGGTGCCAATCGATTTGGCGGGAAACCGCAAAAAGCTCTTTAAGAACGAACTGCGCCAGCGCTCCGCAGCCCGTGTCCGTAATGATCCACAGTTCCAGGATATCACTAAAGATGTTCAGCAGCTTAATGAAAGGCTCAAGAACAATCGGCTGTCCCTTAATGAGACGACTCGCCGGACTGAGAGTGTCAAAGACACCAAACAGAGAGAAAAGGAGAAGGCTGAGCGCAGAAACGCGGAGCGCGCCGATCAGAGTAAGACCTACGAGTTGAATCTCGCCTCTGTAAACAAGCCACACTTGCTACTGCTAGAGAAAACGTTTGCTACGGGCAAGCCTGCTCCCAGGAGCTATAATCCAGGCGACGCCGCGTTTGGGGAAGGCGAAGAGGAGAATCTGGACGAGAGTGGCGCTGCCAAAAGAGAAGCCCTAAACATTCTCTCAGACCTGATTGGATTCTCCGAATCGTCTCGTATAGTTGGGCAATAGTAGCCGGACCGCACCACGCAACGAACATGGAAACCTTTCATTTTGAGACAACGAGTTTCCAAATCGAACCGCTCGATTCCGGAAAGCTTTCTATCCGCGTCACAAATGCGGACAAAGCCATCAATACCGAATTGTTCCTGTGGCTGGAGCGCGATTTAACCTATTCGGTGTATGTCCCCGAAGCACAGAACACCCACCAGGCGGCCATGGCCATGGCCGAGATCCTGCGAGGCGATGCTTACAATCTTTTCCCCTACAGAATCAGTGGAACCAGCAGTTACCTAAACCTCCTCAACAGGGTCGCCCATGAGATCGCCAGAGGCGCCATCATGGTGAACTGGGCACTGGAGCGCATGAAGATTCCGCAGTTTCAGAAGCCAGACGATGAACTTTACGCCGACTTGGCTTCCGAGACTTTTCGAGCCCTCGACAGGGAGGATTACGACAAACGACTGACTGCCGGTCCAATCGCAAGTCTGATGCTCGAACGAAAAATCAGTCACAAAGAAGCCAGCGTGAAGATTGCAAAGCGATACCCAAATCTGACTGGGGCTGAGAGAGAGGATCTCTTGAGATGCGCCTTACTGGAAAGGTTAGGCATCGAAATAGCCGAGAGGCAGCGAACTGACAGCGCTCAGAACCGGACGCTGACCGATCCTCTCGCCTTCATGAAACAATTCATCCCAGACGTTCATCTGAATGAAGCCCAGTCAGCGACAAACCGGGGATGGTTCGGGCTTCGTTAAAGGCCTGCCGACGGAGGGGATCGAACCCACACACTGTTGCCAGTACTGGATTTTGAGTCCAGCGCGTCTGCCAATTCCGCCACGTCGGCTTCAGGTGAAGAGGGAACTAGTAATCCGTTTGGAAGGAAACGCAAGCGCCGACGACCTGCGAATCGCGCACTGAAAAACAGCCAGCGGATCCCCGCCGGCAAGCTCTATGATAGGCGAGACGGAGCGCTACATTTCTGCAGGCGCGACCCTGTTCGACACCTGCCGGTCACACCGGTTCCGGATCTGCTCCACTGCCCAGGAGGCATGTTCAGCTATTAACGGATCGTGGTCCTTCGCCAGACCGTGCAATATGGCCATGTCCTCGGTTGTCCCCGCGTTGCCGAGAGCGATGCAGACGTTCCTGACAAAACGAACCCTCCCAATTCTCTTGATAGGAGAGTTGCGGAAAAGAGCACGGAAATCATTATCACTAAGAACCGCGAGTTGACGCAATGTTAAAGCTTTGAGCCGGTCCGGAAGCGTGAATCTGGTCTCACGGGTTAGCTCAGCGAAACGGTTCCACGGGCAAACATCCAGGCAGTCGTCACAACCGTAAATTCGATCGCCCATGGCAGATCGAAATTCGATTGGAATTGGCCCCTTATGCTCAATCGTGAGGTACGAAATACAGCGGCGCGCATCCAATTGATAAGGTTGGGTGATAGCACGAGTCGGGCATACGTCGATGCAGCGAGTACACTTGCCGCACCGGTTTTTCGCCGGTAGATCGGCTTCAAATTCGAGCGTGGTCAGAATAACGCCGATGAAAAACCAAGTGCCCAGGCGCTCATTTAAACACATCGTGCTTTTACCTTGCCAAGAGAGGCCTGCCACCGCCGCGAAGTCGCGCTCCAGAATCGGCCCGGTATCGACATAGCACTTTTGGCGTCCACCTTTTTCGCGCAAAAGAGCTTCGATTGGTGCCATATCTTTTAACATGATTTCGTGGTAGTCAGTTCCCCAAGCGTACCGGGCGATTTTTCCGGCCTGAGAGCGAGGATTTGGGCCTTGAAAATAGTTCTTTGCCAGGACCAGCAAGGTCTTCGCGTTTAAAAGCACGCGGGATGGATCGGCACGTCTTGCGGGGTCGCGACCAAGCCAAGTCATACTGGCATGGCTACCGGCTCTCAGCCAAAAAAAGTACTCGAGCGAATGAGGAGCCTGTCCGACACGCGCAAAGCGGCAATCATCGAATCCGCAATTTGTTGCAAGGGCTCTAATTTCACTTTTCATGGCGCCCGACTGAAAGGGCGCGGATCGCCGCGAGCACGCGGTCCGCGACTTCCTGATGTGTCAGTCCGGACGTTTCTACGGTAACATCTGCGACTGAGCTGTACAATGGGTAGCGCATTGACATCAGATTTCGCATGGTTGTCCGCGGATCCTCGGTGTGCAACAAGGGCCGGGACTGGTTCCGGGATACCCGTTCCCAAATGACCTCTTCGTTTGCAGTCAGCCAGACAACCACACCGAGTGAGCGCAGCAAGGGATGGTTGCGAGGTTGCAGGACGACACCTCCTCCGGTAGCGAGCACCACTCGACGGGCGTTCTGCAGCTCTTCCAGGGCCCTGTATTCCTCATCCCGGAATGTTGGTTCCCCGAATGATGCGAATATGTCCGCGATCGATTTTCTGTACTTCTGACGAATAATGGAGTCGGTGTCGAGGAAGCGAAGTTCACAGCGGCGGGCAATCTCCCTTCCGACCGAAGACTTTCCGGAACCCATGAACCCGACCAGGACTATATTATGGACGGACCCTGGGAGATGCATAGCCGCGACAGCTTCGCCGCAACCGGCGGTGACGGGCAATGATTTATTTTACTGCTTAAACCCTCATTACGTTTCTCGCCTTTGCTCCTTTTTCGTCCTGATACAATTCGTACTCTACTGTCTCGCCTTCGTTCAGGGTCTTAAATCCATCCGCTTGGATGACGGAGAAATGAACAAAGATGTCGGTAGGAACTTCGGGGTCAACAATGAACCCAAAGCCTTTCTTCTCGTTAAACCACTTGACTGTGCCTTTAGCCATACAATCGACATACCGAGCCAGCCACCTGGATTCGAACGTCAGCTGGAACGGCTGAAGATCTCCCAAAACTAAGCGTCCGGCTCGAAAAGGCCCCAAGCATATCGAGGTCACGTCAAAAACGTCAAGAAGATAGCAACACTTTTATTTCCAGTAGGATACGTCTTGCGTTCTTCTTCTCGGATAGCTTTCTTTTTTGGTATGCTCGATTTGTCAATGGTCGCCGTTGTGATGGGGAGCAAATCCGATTGGGCTACAATGCGCCACGCCGTAGAATTGCTTCGTGAGTTCGGGGTCGAGACTGAATCGAAGGTTATCTCCGCGCACCGTACGCCGGATCTCTTGGCAGAGTTTGCCCGGGACGCTGCAAATCGAGGTTTGCAGGTGATCATCGCGGGGGCCGGCGGCGCCGCGCATCTACCTGGGATGTTGGCGGCGCACACTCATCTTCCGGTTCTGGGTGTTCCCATCGAAAGCAGGGTGCTGAAGGGAGTCGATTCCCTGCTTTCAATCGTTCAAATGCCCGCCGGTATTCCGGTTCCGACATTGGCGATTGGCGAGGCTGGCGCCAAGAACGCGGCCCTGGCTGCCGTCGCGATCTTAGCCCTGCGAGACGCCGAATTGCGTGAGAAGCTAATCGAGTTTCGCCGCAAGCAAACCGAGCAGGTGTTGAATGCCAGCCTGGAATAAACGGCGGAAGTCTGCACCAGGATGAAGACGGTTGTTGTTAACACACGCGCGGATATGCGCAAAGCCGTCGCTGCGGCGGTGGAAATCCTTAAAGCCAAGGACCTTGTCGCTCTTCCTACGGAAACAGTCTACGGTCTCGCCGGGGACGCTCTCGAGTTGGAAGCGGTGGCAAAGATTTTCGAGGCAAAGGAACGCCCCACGTTTGACCCTCTGATTATTCATCTCGCGGGCAAGGAATGGCTCGCTAGGCTGGCGCGCCCGTCAGACGACACAAAACCTCTCTTGGAAAAGCTCATGGCGCGGTTTTGGCCAGGGCCACTCACGATCCTGTTCCCCAAAACGGACATGGTATCGGATTTAGTAACGGCCGGCCTGGATAACGTAGCAATCCGGATGCCGAATCACCCCGTTGCCGTTGAGGTCCTTCAGGCTTTTGGAAGGCCATTAGCCGCTCCGAGTGCCAACCGTTTTGGCAGAGTGAGCCCGACCCGGTCAGAGCACGTTTTCGAGGAGTTAAGCGGGCGGATTCCGTTGATCCTGGACGCCGGCCCAACCGCTGTCGGTCTTGAATCCACCGTCGTTCGCATCGATGCCAACAGGATTGTGATCTTGCGCCAAGGGGCGGTCAGTGAAGAATCTCTGGCTGAGATTGCGCCCACACAGGAGTTACCCCCATCTCAAAAGATCCTAGCCCCGGGTCAGACGGCTAGTCATTACGCTCCGGACAAACTCGTATATCTGTTTGATCCAGAGGACCTAATATCTCAATCGAAAAACGCTGCGCTCATCTGTTGGGGACCGGTTCACCATGCAACGCGCTTTTCCGTTGTCAGATCCCTGAGCGAAACACGGGACTTGCGCATAGCGGCTCAACGCCTGTTTGGTCTGCTCAGAGAGTTGGATCAGTTGAATGTGGAGCGGATCTTTGTAGAGCCGGTGCCAGAAATTGGACTAGGCAAGGCCATCATGAATCGGGTTCGCCGCGCAGCTGCCTCGAGGTGAACGAAGGTTGGTAGAACTCGAGACGGATTACGCGAGAGCGCGTGCTTGACAAAATTACGTTTAATACATAAAATAAAATGTAATATGTTGGCCAATAGGTGATAAGTCCGGATGAGAGGCGCAAATTGCCAAGTGCCGTAGCCCTCCAGAGACGGCGGGATCCGGGAGACCAACTAGACTAAATCTATCTGTCCTTACTGGGCGTCGCATGATTTCCCGGGCGATGGGGCGTCAGTCGTTGCAAAAGGCGGTCTAGCGCTTCAAGTCGATTTGGGTGAATCGCAACCAAAGCCGCACAACAGGTCAGAAGTGCAAATACAGCGGTGATCAAAACCGGCAAACTGTATCTGGGCATGTAGTATACGCAGACGCAATTGACCGCGAAAAGCGTGACTCCGGTGCCAAGTGCTAAGAGCCCAATCATGACTTGTTCTGGTATTTTTTTATTAAAAATGCAGGCTGCGACCCCGATAAGAAAGCTTACGCTAATAATCACTCCAAGTGGGACGTTTCGCCAAAGCAGAACATAGGAATCGTTTGTGGAACGGTCTAGGACAAGTGTTGCCTGGAGGAGACTTACGGATGTTAATGCTTCCAGGCCCGTTGGGCCGGCCCACAATTCGGGATGGCGAACTCTATCCAGCGCCGGGTACACATTCGCG
>JAFAJU010000357.1 GCA_019236035.1 Verrucomicrobiota bacterium
GGGCCTGATTCGAGCGGCCGAGCGCAATTTCAATCGTGGTTTGAGCGGCGTAGCGATTTTCGAAATTGGCCGCGTTTTCCGAGTCGCCGCACCGGAGGAGTGCTTGTGCCTTTCGGTTCTGCTGTCCGGAGAACGCCGAAGCAAAAGTTGGAATCAGGATGCAGCAGCCTTTGATCTGTTTGATTTGAAGGGCATTCTGAAAACGGCCTTCGGGAAAGAGCTTGTTTTGACCAGGGCCCAGGCAACCAGTTTCGCTCCGCTGGTCTGCAATATCATTGATGAAGAAGGGCACACACTGGGTAAGATTGGCCAGGTGCGGCCCGGGCTGGCGAAACAGATGGGGGCGCGCGGTGCCGTAGTAGTTGCGGAGCTGACGCTGCGGGTGGGTGCGACCCCCAAACAGTTCAGGTACAAACCGCTGGACCGGTTCCCGGTGGTGACACGAGACGTTGCATTTTTTGCCGATCGAGAGTTGAAATACCAGGCAGTGCTTGATGCATTTGCGTCCGCCAAAGAGCCGCTGCTAGCCGATATTCACTTATTCGACCTTTTCATGGATCCGAGTGGAGAAAAGGTGCCCGTAAACAAGAAATCGATGGCCTGCAGTTTGACATATAGAGCAAGCGACCGAACTTTGACACAAGAAGAAGCGAACGCGGCACATAGTCGCTTGAAATCGCAACTCGTGGAGCGTTTGGGTGTGACGCTGCGCGAATAGTTCTTTGGGACCTGCTAAGATTTTGGGAATTTGCCCTGCGGTGTTCGGGATTTAAGGCCAATGCCCCAGACCCGATATTACCAATCCCAGGAGGCCAGGCTGCGCGTGTGATAATGACAGGCCTTGATTGGAAGTCAGCGTTCACGTCAGCGGTTATCCGCCCTTGTTTCAAGGGGAATGGGAGCTTCGCCTAAACGACATTGGTGGGGCAAAATCCTTAGCCTGCATCGCTCACAGATCCGTAGAGATTTTTGAGCGATGCAGGCTTAGCCCGCAATGAGCTCCTCGATTCTGCTATCGCGTGATTTTTGCGGGCTAGCCCGGCGGCCAAGCCAACGGGCGTCCTCCCAGCAGGTGAACGTGCAAATGGGGCACCGATTCTCCTCCGTCGCGTCCGCTATTGATTACGACTCTAAATCCGGACTCAGCGATTCCGAGCAAGCCGGCTATTTCCCGGGCTTTCAAAAGGAGTTTGCCCAATAGCTTTCCGTCTTCTTCTTTTGCGTGATTGAGGCGCGTTATAGGTTTTTTCGGAACCACTAGAACATGAACCGGCGCTTGCGGGTTGATATCATGGAAAACGATTAAGTCGTCATCTTCCTGGATGATCTTTGCCGGAATCTGGCGAGCAGCGATTTTTTCGAAGAGTGTCATCTGATAGTAAGTAGGACATCAGTTTTCAGGTTAGCCCCTTCCAGTTGTGCGCGAAGGAAGTCTACGATTTCGTTTCGCAACTGAGAACAGCTGCGACTCCAGGTCTTAACTGCTTGCAAATGCCGGACACAGGATTGGAGCCCGTAAATATCGAGATTTGAGGCTCGATCAGAAAGTGCAGGCTGGATGCGCTCTTTCAGGAGCTGGAAAAACGCTAATTCGTAGCCCGGCCCGGCCTCTTTAGCTAATGCGCTCAGTGAAAGTTCGAATGGGGGATGCAGCGCATCCAGAGACAAGGCGACTTCGGCGTAACCGATGACCTGCAGAACGGACAGCACGATGTCACGCAGCTGCGTCAACGTGATAACGTTGTTTTCATACGTTGTGGCCAGGTAGCACATCACACTCGCGGCGACATGTTCTGCTAGCCACCAATGGCTGTAGCCGGCCTTATCCGCAGCTCGACACAGGCAAAAGCATAGCCAGTCGTGCCGAATCACGGAGTCCCCATTCTCATTTTGCCGAAGGAGGGGTAAGGAATTGCGTAGCGCTATCACGGGGCAAACAGATCCGGTTGAAGGGCGTTGCGTTTGATTTTGCGACCGAGCGACTCGATCTCGTTAATAAACTCCCCAATGTCTTGAAATTGGCGGTAAACGGATGCGTACCGGATGTACGCCACGTCGTCCATAGAATGTAGCCGCTCCATTACACGAATGCCTATGGCGCTCGTAGGTACTTCATGATCGAACGATTGCTCCAACTCCTGAATGATTTCTTCGACCGCGCGCTCAAGAGCATCATAACTCACCGGTCGTTTTTCGCAGGCCTTAATCATTCCGCTCAAAAGCTTCTGCCGGTCGAATGGTTCATGGCGGCCGTCTCTTTTGACCACTCGCAAATCGCGACGCTCGATTTCTTCATAAGTTGTAAAGCGATGTTGGCATGCCAGGCATTCGCGACGTCGCCGAATCGCCGCTCCGGCTTTCGCTGAACGGGAATCGATCACCTTGTCCTCAAGGTTACCGCATTTTGGGCATCGCATGATAGAGTGGGGTCAGAGACACGACCACAACATATTGTGGTCGGCCGCCGCAAAAATACAAGGATAAGTTTTGGGGCACCAATGAAAGTAGATTGACCTAGTAGGCTCTTGAAAAATCCACAGCGATCTGTTAGCCGGGAAACAGCGGCGAAGCCGAGACTGAGGATTGCCTAGCCTAGGCAATCCTCAGTCTCGGCTTCGCCGCTCTGGCCTAGGTCACTGGGTGGTCGAGTGAATTGGTGGCGGAGGTTCTCGTTGTGTCGTAGAAGAAAAAACTCTGACGAATTTGATTGCGATCAGCGTAAGGAGCACGAGCAGGTAAATTCGCAACGCCCACAGGGCTATCTTCACCGTGCGGGTCATCT
>JAFAJU010000429.1 GCA_019236035.1 Verrucomicrobiota bacterium
GCCGCCTCGATCTCCATCAGGGCATCGACCTGTGGCCCGATCCGTGACTGCTGTTCGCTGCTCAAGTGCTTCCATGCTTGTCGAATGGGAAAGTTGGAGCGCGAAACAAGAATCAATTTCGCTCGGTAGGACTGCGCCAAATGCTTGGCTAACGTCAGTCCAATCCCCCCGAGACCGCCGGTGATCAAATAGACCCCGCGCTCGCGAAACAGGGTGTCCTCATCATAGCCGGAGGCGTTAATGGACTCGAAGCTGCGTACCCATCGAACCGCACCCCGATAAGCCACAACGTCATCCCCCGAATCAGCCATGATCTCGGCTAGCAGACGCGCAGCAGATGGGGCCCCATCCTGAAAGGCCGCTGCGTCCACGTCTATATTCCGGCATTCAACGTTTTCGTACTCCTGCGGGATTACACGGATTGCGCCGAGTGCCAGTGCAGCCCGACCATTGACCTTCTCACTGCCTGTCACTAGATGCAGGTCGCGGCTGATAAATGTAAGGCGAACCTTGTCTTTTTGGCAGATACGCCCAATAGCTTGCGCCAAGGCCGTGAGCTGGAAAAACTCCCCGTATAAAGACTCGCCGTTTGCCGCGGCAGCCGAAAGAGGGCCCTGGCGGTTTTCTTGTTCCAACGATCGCTCCTGGATGATGATTCCTTCCAGCGGGCGACCTCGGCTTAGGAGGTTTTGAAGAACCTGGCACCAATCCTCTGACCTTTCAGGTCGGACCGTGTAGTTTCCCGACGGGCCGTGCTCGAAGCTTTTACCTGCACGCGCAACGAATATCTCCGCGCCACGTTCGCATAGTCTTGTCGTTACCTCGCTCAGCAGATCCCTGCCGTCGCTTGCTTTTTTGCGCTCGTCCTGCTGCAGACCAATCAACAGCCAAGGGCCGGCGCATTTCGCCAAATTTATTTGTGGCAAAGGCGACCGGCGCCATCCGGGCAAATAGAACCATTCGGAAACAGTTTTCTTAGTTTCAGTTGCCTCGCCATTTGTAGGTGCCGGTAGCAAATCACGACTGGGGCGTACCGGATCGATCCAGCAGCGTTGCCGTTGGAATGGATAGGTCGGTAGGGAAACGCGTCGTCTGCGTTCAGCATCGTGAAACGCGTTCCAGTCAAGATGAACGCCCGCCATATGCAGCCTGCCAATACTGGCAACGAAGTGTTTCGCCTCGTCGTCAGTGCGGCGCGACAGAGGAAACATTCCAAGAAGAGGGCGGGTTGTGGGCTTCTTGACGTGTCGTGAAGCCAGAACGGATAGGACTTGCCCTGGTCCCATCTCCAACAGAACCCGTTCGGAGTCCTCAAGCACCAAGTCCAGACTTTCAGCACAGCGGACAGGCTCCCGCGCCTGTTTTGCCCAATATGCCGGGTCGGTCGCTTCCTCAGCCGTGATCCAACGACCGGTCACATTTGATGTGAAGCGGATAGCGGGCGGCCGGAGTTTGACCGCGGCAGTTGCCTTTAACAAAGGCGCCATTACAGGCTCCATCATTGCCGAATGAAACGCGTGTGAAGCAACCAGGCGGATGGATGCTACGCCTCTCTTCGCAAGCTTTCTTTCAAGTCCCTCGATATTCGCAGCCGGCCCCGCAACCACACAGAGGTTCGGGGCGTTAATCGCAGCCAGATCAATCCCGTCTTCAAGGTAAGGCTCAAGATCTGTCCTACCGAGCGGTACCGTTAACATGGCGCCTCGGGGCTGATCCTGCATAAGGCGGGCCCGCAAAGCGATGAGCCGAAGAGCATCCTCCAACTCCATGACTTCTGCGATGCACGCGGCTACCCATTCACCTAAACTATGGCCCAGCATGGCTGCCGGGCGGACCTGCCATTGCATCAAGCACCGCGCCAGCGAGTACTCCACCGCAAAAAGAGCAGGTTGCGCAAAGCGCGTTTGATGGATGTAGTCTTCGTCGCCGTTCAAAGAGGCTGACTGGAACAAAATCTGACGCAAGTCAGATCCGAGTTCTGGTCGAAGTATATCGCAACAGCGATCTAGATTTTCCCGGAACCTGGGTTCGACCTCGTACAGGCCTCGCGCCATATTGGCGTACTGAACTCCTTGGCCAGGAAACAGAAACACTACCTCGCTGCGAATTCGCTCGTCTTCAATGTGGTCCTTGGACGAAGACGCTTGCCCAAGCTGTGCAATCGCTTGCTCGCGGTCCGCAGCCGTAACCAGCCGGCGGAATGGGAAAAGGCGTCGCCCAGTATTCAGCGTGAACGCCACATCTGCGACGTCACAATCGGGATGCTCTCGCAAGTAATCGATGAGATGCAGCTCGGCGGCTGCAAGTGCGGCTGCACTCTTAGCCGACACCACAAATGCCTGATGCCGTCGAGACGACCGCGCAGACTCATCGACCGATGGCGCTTCTTCGAGCACAACGTGAGCGTTTGTACCCCCAATTCCAAATGAACTGACTCCGGCTCGTCGAGGCGAGCAGCGCGCCGGATCCCAAGGCGCTGGCCTTGTCGGCACAAAGAAAGCAC
>JAFAJU010000502.1 GCA_019236035.1 Verrucomicrobiota bacterium
AATATGAGCGGAGGCATAAGGTTCGACGAGAGGAAATCCGCGGAAAAAGCGATTTTGACATTCATCCTCAAGCTGTCGCCGAAAGGGTACGCGCGAACGACCGGCAAGTGATAGAGGCGGGTGCGCCGGTTGAGTTTGAAGAATCTGTGCCATCGAGCGGAAGCGACCGCCATTATGTGGTGGTTAAATTTCTGTTGCGCGACCGCGCGAATAAGCCGTACGCGGTCTGCGGCATCGCAACGGACATCACGGCGTTGAAGCGAGCAGAGAAGTTGCAGGAGGATTTGCGCACGCGGGAGGCCGAACTGGCGCACGCAACGCGTGTCATGACGATGGGCGAAGTCGCCGGCTCAATCGCCCACGAAGTCAATCAGCCGCTCGGAGCAATCATTAACTACGCTAATGCTTGTCTCCGAATTCTCAAAAGCGGGTCAGGTGATTTGATGGGCGTAACGACGGCGTTATCGGCTGTCGTCAAAGACGCTGAGCGAGCCGCTGCGGTGATCGCGCGTGTTCGTGCGCTTGCGAAGAAATCCCCGCCTGAAATGGCGGCCGTAGAGGTGAGCGATATAATCAGTGATGTCGTGGCGTTAGTTCGACGCGAATTGACTGAATGCCGGATCGAACTCATAACCGAAGTATACTCTGACTTGCCGCCGGTACTTGGTGACCGCGTCCAGTTGCAACAGGTGCTGCTCAACCTCATTATGAACAGCATCGAAGCAATGAGGGAAGTCGGCGACGATCAACGACAACTATTCATCGGCGCAAGGTCTCATGCGCAGGAGGGCCAGAGGCTTGTCCTGATTACCGTAAGGGATTCTGGCGTGGGTCTCAAATCCGGGCAAATCTCGAGGCTTTTCGAAACATTTTACACGACAAAGGCCGATGGGATGGGCATGGGGTTAGCCATCAGCCGCTCGATCATCGAGGGGCATGGAGGACGACTGTGGGCCAAACCAAATGCCGGACAGGGCGCCATCTTCCAGTTCACTCTGCCGACGCAAGCCTAGTGGGCTATTTCGGAGACAGGACACTAATTAATTATGCCGGGAATGGAATCGATTGTGTTTGTCGTTGACGACGATCCATCGTTTCGGCGATCCACACAGTTGCTGATAGAAACGGCTGGATTCGACGTCAGCAGTTTCGCCTCTGGGGAGGAGTTTTTACGAAGCCGGCGCCCAAATGTGCCCGCATGTCTGGTCCTGGATGTGCGGTTGCCTCATTTAAGTGGCCTGGACTTGCAGCAGGCATTGTCCAAAGCAGGGATTCAAATCCCGATCATCTTCATGACCGGGCACGGAGATATTCCGATGACGGTTCAGGCGATGAAAGCCGGTGCAGTTGAATTCTTGACCAAACCTTTCCGCGAACAAGCGCTTTTGGACGCCATTCGGCGCGCGATTGATTCCGATCGGACAGCGCGCCAGGAGCGTGCAAAGCTTGAAGATCTGCGCGGATGCTATGAATCGCTCACACCGCGGGAGCGCAAAGTGATGGAACGTGTTGTACTTGGGATGCTCAACAAGCAGATCGCCGACGAACTGCAGATAACAGAAAAGACCATCAAGGTCCACCGCGGCCACATCATGCAGAAAATGCGGGCCAGATCTCTCGCTGAGCTCGTCAGGATGGCCGAAAAATTGGGCATACCAGGACACACGAGGTAACCTGGAAATTGCGTCGGCGGGGCGAAAAATTCGCTCATCCTTGCCCGCAAAAATCACGAGCCGGGAGAATCGACGAGCTCATTGCGGGCTAGAAAGCAGCAGAATGGTCCGGCGTAGCCGGAGGATTCTGCAGGCTGTGCCCAACGTCCTAGCGCGATTGGACCAAAGTCCAATGGAATGTGACTCAGTTCCGGTCTTAAATGAGCGCACAGCAGGTTGAACGTTAAAAGTCCGGCGTTCCTTCGGGCCAAGAATGCAATCGATTACAGACAAGCGAATAACTCCAATCGAACAGAGAGTAACAATATATGGGCAATAGATATTTAATGAAGATCGAGACGGTCGAGGAGAAGCACGGGATTGGTATGTCACTCCGATCAATAAAGAGGATGTACCAGCCGACCGAAAGTCCCGTCCTGAAACAGGATCGTAGTAACTATCCAACTTGCTCCGACATCGTCATCAGCGAGTTTTACGACTGGTGGAAAGCTGCGAACTTCCCAGGAGAGGTTGATCGAGCGTAGACCTGCGCTACTTGAAAAACAGGAAACCCGAGATATGCAGGATGCTCGAGGACGAGCACGAGCACGACTTCTCAACTTCGGCATTTAGGATTAAATGCCAGAGCGACCGTAAACCCCATGTTTTCGCGGCCGGATTGAATTCAGTGTCCTTGACATGGAACAAATTTTGGTGCGATCGTGGCGCGCGTCGATTAAGCCGAGATGACGCGCGACTTGCTTGGTGTGTTGGCTGGCGGTCGGAGTTTATTTTCGACCGAAATCGATCCCAGCAACGTTCCCCCAATCAATTAATCTAAGTTAAGCAAGTAGGAATCGATGAGAAAAGTCGCACTTTATTCATGCATTGTTCTTGGTGCCATTATGGCCGTGGCTAGTCAGGCACCGGCGGCCGAACAGTATGTGGTCGGCGTTTCCAATACGCTCGTCGGCAACGGCTGGCGCGAGGAAATGGTCTGCTCGATCAAAGCCGAGGCCTTGGCGTCGGGCAAGGTTTCCAAGATCGTTCTGGCCAACCGCAACGGCGGACCATCGGAGCAGATCGCTGACCTGCGCAATCTGATCTCGGCCGGCGTCAACATCATCATAGTCAACCCGTCCGACCGTAAAGCGCTTGATCCGGTGATCAAGCAGGCGACCGACAGGCACATCGTCGTTGTCGCCGTCGACCAAGCCGTTGACGCCCCCTCGGCCTACGTTCTC
>JAFAJU010000486.1 GCA_019236035.1 Verrucomicrobiota bacterium
CCACGGAGGGCGGTAAGGATTCCGGCTTATGTCGGATCCGACATAAGCCGGAATCCTGGGGTGGGAATTGATGGCGCGTTCGTTCAAGCAGGGCATACTCGGGCCGGCCAAAGGCATCAGTTTGAGATTCTCACCGGGCGCGTCGAGACCTCGCAGCACGGTGGTGAGGCCTTCGCCATAGTGCGGGACCTGGATCCGTATGCAAAGAGGCGGGTGCAAGCGATTCGTAAGCGTCAGAGTATCACACGTTGACGGGGCGCCCGTACAAGAATAAGGAATGTCCATGATTCAGAACGATACCCTTCACCTCGCGCAAGAGTTTCTGCGTCGCATGGGCAGTGGCACCGAACCTGCAGAAATCGCCAAGCTGTTCAGCGAGCATCTGGAGTGGAATATAGCGGGCGATACCGGCATCCTGCCATGGATCGGACAAAAGTCCGGCAGGGCCGCTGTAACCGATTTCGTTAATGACTCGCGCACCATGATCGAGCGCATCAGCTTTGACGTCCATGACATTCTGGCCGGCGACGATCGAGCAGTGATACTCGGTTCGCTCGCGTCCAAACTTAAGCGAACCGGGAAGATCATCAAGACGGATTTCGCGATCGTGCTGACCGTCGCCAATGCTGAAATTGTCCGCTTTCAGATGCTGGAAGACAGCTTCGCAGTCTCCCAGGCGGCACGCAGCTAATCAGGCTTTTTGGCGAGGGCCACGGTGGGCGAATCAGGCTCCCTGCTTTATTCGAAATCGCACCCGAAATTTTCTTAACTTAATCTCTAACTAGCACACAACGAAGATGACCACCGTCGATCCAGCCCAAAATCCTAAGAATGAGGCATCCGAAAGTTTTTTCAAGCCCTCAACTCTGGGGGGCGGTAAACCGTTGGAAACCCTAACACCACCCGACGCCCGTGCCGTTCTCGTGAACGCTCAGGCGTCTGTGTCACTGGAATTGCCGCCATGCGACATTGAGCACAAGACGGTCACCCAGGACGGGTTGAACGTGGACCTGACTGTTGTCCGTCCTTTTGGCTCGCAGAGCGTTTTGCCCAGTCTTTATGTTCATCCACGGTGGTGGCTGAATCTCGGAGATTTCCCGACCCACGAGCGATTCGTCCGCGATCTCGTCGTCGATTCCGGCTTCGTCGCAGCGTTTGTGAACTATTTGCCCTCACCCGAGGCAAAATACCCGACTGCCATCAACCAAGCCTACGCTGCGACTAAACGGGTGGTCGAGCATGGAAGCATGAGCACCCAGCGTAAGCACGAGAATAACGAGGAACTGCCGACAATTATCAAAGACTGACAGCGAAGAGGGTCCAAAACCTCCAGTCTCTCGCCGAAATTTACTAGCTCGCAAAATGCACCACAACTAATCAAGATTAATGAAGAATATGACAACAGATAGCCCATTCGTTTCTAAGCAACATCCAGTACATTACAAAACTATTCGCTTGAGTGAACAGGACATCTTCTATCGCGAAGCCGGTCCCGAGGAGGCCCCGATGATCCTGCTTTTGCATGGATTTCCGACCTCGTCCAACATGTTCCGCAACCTCATCCCGCGCCTTGCCTCATCGTTCCACGTTGTGGCTCCTGACTACCCCGGCTTCGGCCAAAGCAGTATGCCCAATCATAAGGATTTCGCTTACACTTTCGAGAACCTGACTAACGTGGTGGAACAGTTAAGTGAAAAACTTGGACTCACCAGTTACTCTCTTTATGTAATGGACTACGGTGCGCCGATAGGTTACCGGCTGGCGTTGCGGCATCCCGAGCGCGTGCAGGCGCTCATCGTGCAAAATGGCAACGCGTACGATGAGGGGTTGCTGGAGTTCTGGGACCCAATCAAAAAGTACTGGAACGATCCGACACCTGAGAATCGAGAGGCCATCCGCTTCCTGGTCGATCCGAAATCAACGCGGTGGCAATATGAGAACGGCGTGAGTGACCGTACGCTGTTGGATCCGACGACCTGGATATTGGATCAGATTGGGCTGGACCGCCCAGGGAATGCCGAGATCCAGCTGGACCTGTTCCACAGCTATCAGAGTAATGTGCCGCTCTATCCTGAGTTCCAAGCCTTCTTTCGGAAGTATCAGCCGCCGACATTGATCGTCTGGGGCAAGAACGACTTTATCTTCCCACCGGAGGGCGCCACACCCTACCCACGCGATTTACAAAATGTTGAGACGCATCTATTAGATACGGGTCACTTTGCGCTAGAAACACACGGGGAAGAAATCGCCAGCCGAATCGAGGAATTCCTCAAGAAGCACAAACTGGCATAGTGTTTGGCAACGGTGAGATAGGGGCCGCCTCTCATCGCGGTCTCGATCACTTGAACGGGAAACAACCATGAATATTCATAAGGAAGACACTGCCGTTGTATTTATCGATCCCCAAAATGAGGTCTTGAGCGAGAAAGGCAGCGCGTGGCCTCTTGTTCACGAAAGTCTCCAAGAAAACAATACGATTGAGAATATGGAGCGCATATTTAAGGCAGCGAAGGCGCAAGGATTCGAGGTCTTCATCTCTCCTCACTATTTCTATCCCACGGATAAAGGATGGAAATTCAACGGACCGCTGGAAACCGATGAAGCTACCTCAGGTATGTTCGGACGCAAAGGGGTCTTGAATCTTGACGGCTTCGAAGGGTCCGGTGCCGATTGGTTGGAGCGGTTCAAGCCTTACATCGAGGACGGCAAAACCATTGTAGTGGCGCCCCACCGTGTCTGGGGGCCGGAAACCAACGACCTTGTTCTACAGCTCCGGAAACGCAAGATCAGCAAGATCATTCTCGGCGGAATGCTGGCTAATATGTGCGTCGAATCTCACTTGCGCGAATTGTTAGAGCAAGGTTTCGAAGTAGCCGTCGCGAAAGATGCGACGGCTGCACCGAAGCACCCCGAATGGGGCTACGGCTACGAGGCGGCGCTGATTAACTACGCATATCTCGCACACGCGGTCTTGACAACGGATCAAGCCGTCAAGGCGATGGAGCGTGGTCAACCGTAGCGCGCACGGCATCAAGAATCGAGCCCAAGGGAAAGGCTGGGGTCCTGTGACGGTTCAGCGTAGTGCGGGACTTTCATGCATTCATGGACGAAACTTTACCAGAACCAGTTAGATGAGTGATACGGAAGAGTACGATGCGGTTGTCATTGGAGGCGGCAAGGGCGGCAAGACTCTGGCGATGTACTTGGGCAGGCAGAACTACAAAACGGCCCTCATTGAACGGGACTCCCTGATGATTGGAGGCGGTTGCATCAACCTCGCCTGCATTCCCACGAAAACATTCATCGCCAGTGCTCGACTTGTTTACTCCATTCGGCGAGCCGCGGAGTTCGGCATCAAGGTGGAAGGAGTTTCGGTCGATTGGTCAGGGGTCCGAAAGCGGGTCGAAGAAGTGGTGTCAGAGATGCGTGCGTTGAATCTCAAGAACTTCACCTCGATTCCGAACCTCGATTTCATACTAGGAACCGGGCGCTTTCTCGCCCCGCAACGCGTCGAAGTGGCCCAGAACGACGGCTTGGCGCGTCAGCTAAGTTCCAAACGCATTTTCATCGATACAGGGACGCGGCCCGAGATTCCCGATCTCCCTGGCTTACCAGACATCCCATTTCTGACAAGTGACACCATCCAACAGTTGGAGGCCATTCCTTCACGTTTGCTGGTGCTCGGCGGAGGATACATAGGTCTGGAGTTTGCTCAAATGATGCATCGGTTCGGGAGCGAGGTTACCGTCTTTGAGCGAGGCGGACAAATCTTGAGCCAGCAGGACGCAGACGTTGCCGACGCACTGGCGAACTGTTTGCGAAGAGAAGGGGTCGAGATCCAGCTTAACGCGGCAGTGGAACAGGTTCGTAAATGTTCTGACGGTCAAGTGGAGGTCACTTTCCGAACGCATGAGGGAATACGGAAATGGACGGCGTCTAACCTATTGCTTGCCCTGGGCCGTACACCCATCACCAAGGAGCTGGACTTACCGGCTGCGGGGGTGGAAATGACCGCCAAGGGATTTATCAAAGTCAACGAACGCTTAGAGACTAATGTGTCAGGCATTTGGGCGATCGGTGATGTGAGCGGCGGTCCTCAATTCACCCACGCCTCCCTCGACGATTTTCGGATTCTGCGAGACAACGTTTTCGGGAACGGTTCCCGCTCCAGGAATGATCGGTACGTGCCTTCGACCCTTTTCACAGATCCTGAACTGGCGCATGTCGGCCTGACGGAAAAAGAAGCGCTTGCCCGAGGATTCGAGATTCAAATTCTCAAGGTCCCGATCACTCCTTTGACTGTGCCTCGGGCTAGGACCACTGGCCAAATGGATGGCCTTTTGAAAGCCACGATCGATAAATCCACTCAACGGATCCTGGGATGCACCGTCCTGGCCGCGGAGGCAGGTGAGATGATTGGGACGGTGCAGGAAGTAATGATGGCGAAACTGCCTGGGAGCACGCTTCGTGACGCGGTGCTCTCCCATCCGACGATGGTTGAGGGTTTCAATGCGCTTTTTGCGGCTCTCTGAGCCACCGCCACGACTTGGCTGCAGAGGGTATCGGAAAATTTGTGTGTGAGTTACAACCTGAGATAAAAAGATGGAAGTGACGCAATCGAAAGAATCGACACAAGGAGCGGAAGCAGATCAGACCGCCGAAGATTGATCCCATAACAGGTGTTCGATTCAAGTTTTTCATTGTAAATTACTTACAGGATTTTAGAAACTGAATAACTAGCCCACCGATATCCGCAAATTCCGCGGTATCCGGCGATACTTTGACGGACTTTGCGGGGGGTGCAAAAATGTTTCCGTTATGAGTGCAGCTACAGACTACCATTTCAGTCACGGAGCCTGCGACATCATGGTGTTGAGCGACGGCTATTTGGCCGCGTCGGCGAGCTTTGTCGCCCAAGACGCGCCGCCTGAGGAATTGCAAAAGGCGCTCGCCGGATCGGACGCGCCAGCTTCGATGGTCTATCTGAAAAAAAATATCCCGCTTATTCGTCAGGGCGAAGATTTGGTCCTCTTCGATGTAGGCGCTGGGAAGAAGTATCAAGCAAGCGAAGGCCTGTTGCTGGGCAACCTACGAGCCAGCGGTGTCGATCCTGCTTCGATTACAAAGGTGGTGCTCACCCATGCCCATCCTGATCACCTCTGGGGCATGCTCGATCCCTCGAATAAGCTTATCTACCCGAATGCTGCCTATTACGTCGGCGCCAGCGAGTGGAATTTCTGGATGGCCCCGGATGTCGCGTTGCAGCTCCCGCAAGACTTTCGAGGTGTCGTTCCTGAGACACAACAAGATCTCGAAGCCATCAAAGAGCGGGTAACGTTTGTCAGAGCTGGGGATGAGATCGCCGACGGGATCCGTGTCATTAGCACTCCCGGGCACACCCCGGGACACCTGTCGTTTGAACTTGATGGCGGCTCGGGGCTTATCATCACAGCCGACGCCATCACTCACGAGATCATTTCCTTCGAACATCCGACATGGCGTAACGGGTTCGATTTCGATTCGGAAATTGCGATTCAAACTCGCAAAGCACTTCTTGATCGCGCGTTTACAGATGGGATCAAACTTCTAGGTTTCCACTTTCCTTATCCAGGCACCGGATATTCGGGAGCAGCCAACGGAGCCTTCGATGAGCACCTGAACAGCGCGGAAATCATTGCGCTATTCGTGAGTTCGGACTTTTTGGCTTCCAATTATTGCTATGTGAAAGAAATGGAGCGCGCGATGGAGCGCCAAGCGCAAAAAGAAGCGGAGGTAGTGCCCATTATCGTGCGACCGTGCGACTGGAGGGATGCGCCGTTTGCCAGTCTGCAAGTAACCCCGCCGGACGCGATTCCAGTCACCAAGTGGCCGGATCGGGATGAGGCCTGGACCGAAGTGGTCAAGTCATTGAGGATAAAGGTGATGGACGTGCTGAAGCGGGTTAAATCGGAGCTTGAGCAAGAACTGAAAATGCCAACCGAGCCGCCAGAGGAAACATTACGTCGTCTACAAGAGGCGGATGCCGCCGAAACGGAAGTTATTTATCGACGGATACAGCTACAAGCGAAAGTGCAAGAGCGTATCGTGAAAGAGATAGAGGATAAAATAGATCTTATCGTCGTACTCAATCAGCCCCGGACCCGGTTGAAAGCCTCTGAACTCTGGGACAAATACATCAGACAGTGACAGGACACTTCAGGCCGATGAACGAGTTCGGAGCCTGTGGTCCGCAAAAAACGAGAATGACTGACCGCTCATGTTGGGGAAAGTGATGAAAATTCACGTCGAACACGGCGCGAGCCGAAGTCATAGTGCAGCCCTTTCAATACTGATCTGGGCGCGAAAACTCGAACAGGTAAATTGGGTTAATTGAGGGCTTGGTTTTCGTGACAGAACGTTTCGTTGCGGTCAAGTCACAAGCCGACATAAACAGCATTCTTCCCACGCTGCGCGTGGGCCCCTGCTATTTATTTCGTTTGCTGCCTTGACCTTCACTGCACGTTCTGAAATCTGGTTTCTGTTATTTTTTCTGAAAGAAAAAATGGTTTTTCTTTCTGCGCTTAAGCCGCTTGAGTTTGCTCGTTCCAATAGGCTTGTTCGAATTCCGCAGGAGACTGGTATCCCAGACTGGAATGGAGCCGTTTAGGATTGTAAAAGGTCTCGATGTAATCGAAAAGCATGCTCTGAGCCTGGGCTCGATTCCGTGGAATCTCATCGCCAGAACATTCGGTTTTCAGTGTCGCCCAGAAGCT
>JAFAJU010000508.1 GCA_019236035.1 Verrucomicrobiota bacterium
GGGCGCCACTCTACCACACCAGGCGCAGGGCCAGGCGCCGGGTCAAGGGGCCAAATCGAACCAGCCAAAACCCGGCGGCGGTGGTTAGTGTCCCCGTCCTCGACCTATGAAATTCTCTCACTTCTTCATTGAGCGCCCGATCTTCGCGATGGTGATTTCGATCATCATTGTGATCGCGGGGATGCTGGCCTATTTTGCGCTGCCGACCGCGCAATACCCCGAGATTGCCCCACCCACTGTACAGGTCACAGCCAGTTTTCCAGGTGCGGACCCTAAAGTCGTCGCGGATACCGTAGCAACGCCGATTGAAGAGCAGGTCAATGGCGTTGAGAACATGCTTTATATGTCGTCGCAGTCGACCGCGGACGGCTCCATGACCTTAACGGTGACGTTCAAGCTGGGAACCGACCTGGACATTGCTCAGGTGCTGGTGCAGAACCGCGTTGCCATCGCGACGCCGCAATTGCCGCAAGAAGTCCGGAATTTAGGTGTAACGGTACAGAAACAATCTCCCGATCTGATGATGGTGGTGCATCTGCTCTCTCCGGATAACACCTATGATCAGGCTTACATCAGCAACTATGCCTTCCTGCAGATCCGCGACCCGCTTTCGCGGTTACAGGGTGTCGGCAACGTAAATGTTTTCGGTGCTCGCGAGTACAGCATGCGAATCTGGCTGGACCCTAACAGGATGTATGCTCGCAACCTGACCACGGATGACATTGTCTCAGCGATTCAGGCTCAGAATATACAGGTCGCCGCCGGGCGCCTCGGGGCGGAGCCGGCACCTCCGGGCACCGAGCTGCAATTAACGCTTAATACGCTGGGTCGCCTGGTCACTCCGGCACAGTTCGGCCGGATTATCGTCAAGCGCGGCGACAACGGAGAAATCGTTTATCTGGCTGACGTCGGCCGCACTGAACTGGGCGCACAGGATTACAACGTTTCTTCTTACCTCGATGGCAAGCCGGCTCAGGCGCTCGCCATTTTTCAGTTGCCCGGCTCCAACGCGGTGAAGACGGCTCATGAGGTCAGGAATCTGATGAAGGATCTTTCCCGGTCTTTTCCAAAAGGCCTGGAGTACACCATCGTTTATGACCCAACGCAGTTCATTGAGCAATCGGTTGAGGCCGTTATCCACACGCTCTTTGAAGCGGTGGTACTGGTGCTCATCGTTGTTCTGGTCTTCCTGCAAACATGGCGGGCAACGATTATCCCGTTGCTGGCTGTTCCTGTCTCGCTGATTGGAACTTTTGCAGTGATGGCGGTGTTTGGCTTCTCGCTGAACAACCTTTCTCTATTCGGTTTGGTGCTTGCGATTGGCATCGTGGTCGATGACGCGATCGTTGTCGTGGAGGCGGTCGAACACAACATCGAGCAAGGTATGCAACCCAAGGAAGCCACGCGGGTCGCAATGGACCAAGTCGGAGGCGCGGTTGTCGCAATTGCGGTGGTGCTGAGCGCGGTGTTTATTCCCACCGCCTTTATTAGTGGGATCACCGGCCAGTTTTATCGTCAGTTCGCCCTGACCATTGCGGTCTCAACGTTGATCTCGGCCTTCAATTCTCTGACCTTGAGTCCGGCGCTGGCCGGTTTGCTGCTGAAACCTCACGACGCGAAGAAAGACCTCCTGACCCGCGCGTTCGATCTCGTCTTCGGCTGGTTTTTTCGTCTCTTCAACATGAGCTTCGATGCAGCGGTGAATGGCTATACTTGGGCAGTCCGGAGGCTGTTGCGGTTAGCCGCGATCGCTCTGCTGGTCTATGCCGGTCTCCTGTTGCTAACCTTTTTCGGATTCAAAAGCGTACCGGCCGGATTCATTCCGACGCAGGATCAAGGCTACCTGATTGCATTTGCGCAATTACCTGATGGAGCTTCGCTCCAACGATCCGAAGAGGTCCGCAAGCAGATGTCAGAAATCGCTCGCACTGTTCCGGGCATTATCCACACGGTCGAGTTTGCCGGCTACTCGGGGCTGGATGGCACCAACCGCAACAACACTGTGACCGCCTTCCTCACGCTCGCGCCGTTTGAAGACCGGATAAAAGACCCGCGATTGAACGGTTTTGCCATTATGGCGGCGGTGCGTCAAAAGTTCGGGCGGATACAGGACGCCCGGGCGCTCGTGTTTCCACCACCTCCGGTGCGCGGGATCGGGAATGCGGGTGGATTCAAGATCCAGATTCAGGACCGTCGCGGCGCGGGCCTGGAAGCGCTGCAAGCAGCTACCGACCAACTGATCGCAAAGGCAAGCTCCGGCCATGGGTTGGTCGGATTGTTCACGAGTTTCCGCTCTCAAGTGCCTCAGCTCTACCTCGATATTGACCGGAAGAAGGTCGAGACTTTGGATGTTCCAGTGAATTCTGTATTCAACACCCTGCAGACCTACCTCGGCTCTACTTACGTCAATGATTTCAACTTTGTGAACCGGACCAATCAGGTCAACGTTCAGGGGGACATGCAGTTCCGTGTTCAGCCGCAATCTATTCAGCAACTCTATACTCGGAATAACAAGAACGAGATGGTTCCGCTTGGCACCCTGATGGATATCCAGGAAGTGACCGGACCGGACAAGGTGATGCACTACGACATCTATCCGTCGGCTGAAATCAACGGAAATACGCTCCCCGACGTGAGTTCCGGACAGGCCATTGAAGTTATGCAGACGCTGGCCGACGAGACCCTGCCAAGCCAGTTTGGTTACGAATGGACCGAACTCTCGCTGCAGCAGATTCTCGCGGGCAATTCGTCGCTCTATATTTTTCCATTGTGCGCACTGTTTGTCTTTTTGGTGCTAGCGGCTCAATACGAAAGCTGGTCGCTGCCGCTGGCCATCGTTTTGATTGTTCCGATGTGCCTTTTCGCTGCTATCACTGGTGTGTACATTCGAGGCTCTGATAACAATATTTTTACACAGATCGGATTTGTCGTGCTGATTGGGCTGGCGTGTAAGAACGCGATTCTAATCGTCGAATTTGCAAAACAACAGATGGATAAAGGTCAAGACCGTCGGGAGGCTGCGCTGGAAGCTTCCAGACTCCGTTTGCGTCCCATCCTGATGACCTCCTTCGCATTTACGCTTGGGGTCTTTCCACTGGTCAACGCAGTTGGAGCCGGTTCAGAGATGCGACAGGCCCTTGGCACGGCCGTTTTCAGCGGGATGCTCGGTGTGACGTTCTTTGGCATCTTTCTGACTCCGGTCTTTTTCTCGGTCATCATGAGGTTCTTTGGGCAGACCAAACAAAGAGCGGAATTGCCTGAGCGGGTAGCCGTAGACGAGCCTGCGCGCCGGTAGGGAGCGCACCCCTATCGCGCAACGCAGCCGCCAGCCTATTTTTTTGCTTGTTCAGGATGCTCCTTTGCCTGAACAATCGTCGCCGTAGCACTTGTTCTTTCGACTTTTCGAGACGTTTGATGCCGATCCGATTATGAAAATAGCCGTTCTCTTTGGTGGTAATAGTTCCGAGCGCGACGTGTCGATTGCCAGTGGCGCACAAATCGCAAAAGCGTTGCGAGAGGGCGGTCACCAAGTGCTCGCAGTCGACACTTTTCGTGGCATTTTATCCGATCAGGAGCAGGAAGCGTTACTCGCCCGGGGTGTTGCGCAGGCGCCGCCGAATGAACGTGACCTGCAGGTCATTCGAGCTAAGACTGGAGCGATCGTCCAACCATCCTATTTCGTGGATGCGGATATAGTTTTCCTGGCTCTGCATGGAGGAACCGGAGAGGACGGAACGATCCAAGCCGTGTTCGATGCCGCGGGCATCTGTTACACCGGAAGCAATCATATCGGTAGTGCGGTGGCTATGGATAAAGATCTTGCCAAGCGCCTTCTGGTTGCCGCCAATGTGCCTACCCCTGGATGGTTGATGGTCCCGACTGATCTGGATCTGGCCATTCGAGAACTTGGTCTTCCGGTCGTGGTGAAACCAAACAAACAGGGTTCAACCGTCGGACTGACCGTCGTGAGGCGAGCCGAGGAGCTAGAGGAAGCTATTGCTGAGGCCTACCGCCATGATGATGAGGTGATGCTCGAGCGGTTCGTGCCCGGACGTGAGCTTACCGTTGGCATCCTTGCCGACCGCGCGCTCGCGGTCGGCGAAATCATCCCGAAATGCTCTGAGATTTTTGATTATCAGAGTAAATATCAGGCCGATGGCGCTGATGAGATCTTTCCCGCCGATATTTCGCCGGAACAAACCCATTTGGTTCAGAGGCTTGCCTTGCGAGTTCACCGCGCATTGAAGCTGCGCGACTACAGCCGCGTAGACTTCAGGATGGATGAGGCTGGTAAGTTTTGGTGCCTTGAGGCAAACACTCTGCCTGGAATGACGGCTCTGAGTTTGCTTCCAAAATCGGCGGCCGCGGTCGGAATCGCGTTTCCGGCGTTGTGCGAGGAGATTTGCCGCTTAGCATTGAACCGTAGCGCGCAGGGGACAACGGACGAAGCTCAGTAGGGCGACAGGTGGGCGAGGCGGAAGGGTAGGGCGAGGACTTCGGCAACTCGACTGAGCTCGCCGAAGTCCTCGCCCTACCAACGTGTCCAGCTTATCTTTCGACGCTCAAGTTCGGGACGCCTGGCGAAGCGCCCGGCGGATTTTTGGCCAGCGGCGTCGAAGGAGACGTCGCCGGGCTTTCCAGGATCGACTCTACCGAATTGAGCGCATCGACTAAGCCGAAACCATCCGGTTGATTGTATCCGGTTCCAAGTCCGTTGAAACTGAAGAAACTAGCGGAAATGGTATCCGCGACGCTCCCTTTGACGGTCGCGGTAAAAGTAGCGCCGGCTTTCAGGGAATCAGACGAACCGCCAAATGTGCCGGTTTTCGCGAGATCCTGATCCAGGACGAAGGTCAGGGCATCCCCCGGTTTGAAAGTGCCGGGTTTGAACTTCAAAACCAGGTTCGGTAGCCCGGGAGAACCAGTCGGTTCAAATGTGATGTCAGACGGATTGATTCCGACGGTATTAGATATTTCCAAGGCGGGACTGGTGTGGGCGGAGGTGTCAAAAATCAGCCCTGCTTTCTGACCGTCAATCGTCAGGGTGTCCAGATATTCATTGTCCTGGCCAATATAAGTAACCGTAAAGTAGTCGGGATTATTGCTCACATCACCAAGGGCGGAAACGGTCACAAATCCGCTGCGGCCCGCGCCAACCGCTTGCGCGAACAGCGGCGATAAGTCCCGTGGAGGCGCGGTTCCCTGCAGGATCAAGAGAACAGTGGACGCATCGATGGATCGTGGGCCGCCCGCTGCGTCGATCATCAGCGCCGCTACGCCGGCTACACTCGGAGCCGCCGCACTGGTGCCGAAAAAGGCAAAAGGTGTGCTGAAATACTGCTGGCCAAAGAAAGTAGTGGCCACTCCGTCGACTCCGGCAACGTCTGGTTTCGCCCTCAATTGAGGGGTCGCCAACCGGTTTTGGGATTCGTCGAAGTAAATATTCACCGGTCCAGGGGAAGTGTAATATTCGATCTGTGGTTGGTAAGGCTTGCTGTCTGTCCAGTCGTAAACGTAGGCCGCAACCGCAATCGCCCCGTTTGCGGCTGCGTGCCCATAGACGTTGGGCACATCAAGTGGAGCAGCGTGAAAATGTGTTCCGATGAGCTGTCCGTCGCTGAAAGTCAGGAGTGCCAGCTGATGCTGTGGGGGAGGTGCCGGAGCTTTCGGATCGGTCTTTTTGGATCTGGTAATAGCGATCTGGTAGGTTGGGCCGTTCACCAGACCAACAGCTTGTTGATAAGCCTCTTTCATCGCAAATGCGTCTACTGTACCGCTTAACGCAGGCAGAAAATTGCCATCCTGATCGAATACCAGAAGGTTAAAGTCTGTGGTGATGCCATGGTCCAGGTCGAAAGCATCGTCCCACTGCAGGAAAAGTTGGTACTGACCGGTCGGGTCGGTAAGATTAGTGACGTCAGTTGACGGTTCAAGTGGTCCGGGATTCGGGTTCCAGTTGTGCCAGCCTCCGGCCGTCAGCGATTCACTCACTTGGGCAAGTTTCAGGTTTCCGTGTCCACCGGCAGCGCGCACCTTCGCGTCAGGAATCGCCTCGAAAGGGTGACGATAGCCGTTGTCCCCGGCGTTGCCGGCCGCGGAGCAATAGACCACCTTTTTGCCTGGTGCATCAGTGCTATTGACCACCAGATTCACGGCCTGTGCGAGGTAGCCGTCTGAAAAGACCGGTTCATCAGAATAGCTGACATCGTCTACTATGACATCGCAGTTTGCCTGAGTTCGCAGTGCAACAATATTATTTGCAAAGCCGATCTCACTCGCAAAAGCGGTGGCAAAGGCCAGGTTGCAATGTGGCGCCTCGTCATAAACGATCTGGCACATGGCGCGACCCTCGTCCGTTCCACCAAGCCCGCTGTTGGTAAAATCCTGAAGGACGTTGACATTTTTCGGCAAATCGCCGGTCGCTGCGTCCTGCTGAGCCGTTGTCGCAGGTGGATTTTGGGTATTCAGGTAAGCCGTATTGAAGCTATCCGAAAGCACGCCGACCGTGATGCCGTCTCCTTTGAATCCAAGTTTATTGACCTGATCAGTGCGCAACACGACCGTTCCTTGTGAAGTCACTTTACCCACCCAGGCCTTGGGCGGGTGTTCGGCGGTAAGATGACTCACCCCACCTGTCCGGGCCAACGTTTCAATCTGTACGAGCGGCAGATAGGCGGCGACAACCCCGTGCCGGTAGCTTTCCATTTTGTCGAGCACCTTCGCGTTCAGCGAGTTTAAGGCTCGCTCGATGGCTGGTATTGACTGAGTTCCGTCCAGGTGAACATGGACCAGCACTCGGCCTTGCTCGTCAAATCTGACTGATCCCCGCAACCGGACATCGTCAGATTTCGGCATAGGTGAGGAAAAATTCCCCAGGCTCGAGGTCGAGGGACTGGTCTGTTGCGTGACGTTGTGCATGTAGTCGACCAGGTTTCGCAGCCCCGCATCAATATTTGCAACGGTCGCCGGATCGGCAGCAAACGAGATAGAAGCAGAGCTCAGAAAGAGAGCTCCCGAAAATAAACAGCCGAGGCAAAACGCCGTCAGGCTATAAATGAAACGGAACGATTTCCGATGAAAAGAAGTCTTACTTCCCATGTTTATTTGAAATTTTTAAGAACGCTTGAAACGACTAGAAAAGGCATGCCGACAATACCTTCGGTCTGCAATCTAAATTTGAACTGAAGTTCGGGGTCAGATCTCAACAACCGCAGTTAACGGGCCCCGGGCGAAGGCAGAGAAGGCCAGTCAACACCAATATTTATCCGAGCAACATTGATGGTGATGGCTGAGATATAACCCGAGTGGCTCGCCCGAATGGCACGCCATGCTCAGATATAGCCGGCGCGCCTTAAAAATCCTGCTAACCGCGCTAGTACACACTTTTCAGGTTGCGCTGCTCGGCGAAGCCAAGTGTTCAAGGTGAGTTGATTCACACCGAGCTTGGTGGCTGTCTCTCGATCGCTTTCGGTCGATTCCTTTGTGTAGCGTTCCAAGGCGTCGAGGACTTCTTCCGTGCTCATAAAAGCACAACAGCTAAAGGAAGGGTAAGGAATTGTCCACTTCTTTATTGGAGAAGTAGTATTTTCGGAGCAGAGGGTTACAACGAATAGGTAAGAGAATAGCGGTTGACATTCTGAAATTGAGAGTCATTCTCAAATAAATGCAGGACGCTGAACTCGGCATTGCGCACCTTGGTCCTCTGCACCGCACGAAAAATTTTCCGGCAGCCAGGTTTTTTCGTAGTGGGTCCCAAGTTGCGTTGGTCGTGGCCGCGGCGATCGTGCTTGGGGTGTTGGTCTGGCAGGGCTTGACGGCCCAGGGCGCCCCGGATCCCACGCAACCTCATACCAGCCAAGCGGTTGCGCTTCTGGACATCGGCGTGCTGGTGTTCCGGGAGGGATTAGAGTGCATTTTGGTTCTGTCGGCCATTACGGCAAGCATGGTGGGCGTTGATCGGATTCACCGCCGCCCAATTGCAGCGGGCGCAGGGGCCGGTTTTATCGCGACCCTGATTACCTGGTGCATCGCCATAGGGATAGTGAGTAGCCTTACTGAGAGTGTTCCTGCCCTGGACCTGCAGGCGGCAACCGGGTTGCTGGCGGTCATCGTCCTGCTCGTGGTGATGAATTGGTTTTTCCACAAGGTCTACTGGGGTGGCTGGATAAGCCTGCATAATAGGAGGAAAAAGGATCTTCTTAGCTTTGCACGACAAGGAGAAACCCGAAACACGCACGGTGCTGAGAGGCGCTTGGTGTTGGGCCTCGGCCTTTTGGGTTTCGCCTCCCTCTATCGCGAGGGCTTCGAGGTAGTCCTATTCCTGCAGAGCTACTACCTGAAGATGGGTGGAAAGATTGTCCTCGGCGGCGCGCTCATCGGGCTAGCGCTTTCTGCGATAGTGGCCGTGCTCACTTTCGTGGCACATCGTCGGTTACCCTATAGGAAGATGTTGGTTTGGACAGGTATCATGCTTGGTGTCGTTCTTCTGGTCATGGTGGGCGAACAAGCTCAAGAGATGCAGCTGGCCAACTGGATTCCGACCACGAAGATTGCCGCGCTGGAGAACATTGTTCCAGGCTGGATGGGTGTGTGGTTTTCGGTCTTTCCAACGCTGGAGACGCTTGTCGCTCAGCTGCTTGCTGCCGTGCTGGTCATCGGCTCTTACTATTTGGCGCGAAGACAAGCGGCGAGAGGGTAGGGGCGGCCGTCGATGTTGCCTTTCCGCTGATGGCGTCACGCTCCACGGCTCGGGCGGAGCCTCTACCGGCCAGCGGGAGCGCGTCCTGTTTTCAATTGCCTTGCGGCAATGAAGGCTGTTCCGTATCAACGTTTCGATGATTGAAGTTAAGAATCTCACGAAGCGCTATGGAGAATTCAGCGCCGTAAACCAAATCTCATTCTCTGTCAGCAAAGGAGAAATCTTCGGATTTCTTGGTCCCAATGGTGCGGGAAAGACGACGACAATTAAAATGCTGACCACCATGCTGAAGCCAACCGAGGGCTCGGTTCGCGTGGGTGGGTTTGATCCGGTTCGGGATCAGGGTTCGGTGCGGCGGACGATTGGAATTGTCTTTCAAGATCCAAGTCTGGATGAGGCATTGACAGCGTTTGAGAATATGGAGCTCCACGCTGTTTTGTATGGCGTCGGCCGTCGAGAACGCGACGGGCGGATCGAGAAGCTGCTGCGCTTCGTCGGGCTCTGGGATCGCCGGGCCGACTTTGTGAAGCGTTTTTCAGGCGGAATGAAACGGAGGCTTGAGATAGCACGTGCTCTGTTGCATGAGCCAAAGATTATGTTTTTAGATGAGCCCACGCTTGGGCTGGATCCGCAGACCCGAAACCATATCTGGAGCTATATCGAAAACCTAAGCCGGGAACGAGGTGTCACGGTCTTTTTCACGACGCATTACATGGAAGAGGCGGACCGGGTAGCCGACGAAATTGCAGTCATTGATCACGGGAAAATCGTTGCGCAGGGCTCTCCGGCGAGCCTTAAGGAGAAAGTTCAAACGGCTTCGCTCGAAGACGCTTTTATAGCCCTTACCGGTCACGCTATTCGTGACGAGGAAGCCTCGAACACCGATCATCTGCGGCAGGTACGCAAGTTCATTGGGCGAAGATGAGCGCAATTTACATTCTCTGGCTTCGACAACTAAAGCGATATTTCCGGGCCAGAATCCGGATCCTTTCGTCGTTAGGACAACCGGTGCTGTTCCTGGTGTCATTGGGCTTCGGCTTTGGACATTTATACCAGCGAGCTGGCGCTGGAAACTATCTCCATTATCTGGCACCCGGAGTGATCGCCATGGGCATATTGTTCCCCTCGGTTTTTGCCGGTATTGAGATCATCTGGGATCGGCAGTTTGGGTTCTTGAAGGAAACGTTGGTTGCACCTGTCTCACGCTTCCAGATCGTGCTTGGGAGAACGCTGGGGGGCGCGACTACGGCATTGGTTCAGGGGGTCGTTGTTCTAATGATTTGCTTGGTCGCCGGATTTCGCGTGGGAAACTTCTGGCTGCTTCCGGTCGCTCTCGGATTCATGTTCTTGATCGCACTGCTTGGTAACTCGATTGGTACGGCGATCGGTTCTGCGCTCGAGGATGTGCAGGGATTTCAGCTCCTTATGAATTTCCTGGTGACGCCGCT
>JAFAJU010000545.1 GCA_019236035.1 Verrucomicrobiota bacterium
TCGCGGCGAAAATACCGGCTAAATGTTCGCTCATTCATTGCGATCGCTTGAGCTACTTCGCGCACGGGACAGGATTCACGAAAATGCTCGCTCAAATATCGATAGATTCCATCGATGCGCCGCTTATCTTCTGCAGAATGTTGAACATGGGACGAGGTCGCGCAGAGTTTGCAGCTTTGCGCCTCGCGGCTAAGCACCGCCAGAATTTCGAGCAGGGTGAGCAAGCGTTTGGCACCTGTTTCGTCCCCCAACCGCGTCAAGAGAGGTACGGCCTCCAATGTAATCAGCTTCGAAAACACGATTCCCCGGGCTGCGGATTCCATGAGCAGCCTTATCCGCGCAAGTTCGGGAAGAAGCAGGAGGAACTCGCCTAATACCTCCGTCTTGAATTGAACTACGCAAGCCTCGGCGTGCTGAGATTCGGCGTCGTTTATCCAGAGATGTGGAAGGTTGCTCCCAAGCAGAACAAGATGCCCAGCCTTAAACGCTCGGAACGCAGGTTATGGGGGTAATGGTTAGGCGAGGCTAAATTTGTTTTGTGTGGCTTCGGGCGTCCCTTTGCGAATTGTTTGGCATAGAATTTTGCGCGCTGTTTGACGTAATCCACCCCGCCTCATTCCTGGCGATCACCCGTCGATTCCAAGCTAAACTCTCACCCGATCGAATAATCGTTCGCGCAGAGAACGCTTTCGAGCGAGCACCGATATTCAAGAAATGAGGATCTAACTTACGGCATTGATGGACCGGACAAGCGGCCGGCCAGAAATCAGCATCGGCCTAATCGACGGCCCCGTTGTCCTCACGCATCCGGAACTTTCCAGCGCGAATATCCGTGAAGCCCCCGGAAAGTTCCGGGGAACCTGCCCTTCAGAGCACCGAAATCATCCCGCCGTCGATATAGATTATCTGCCCATTAACAAAATCCGATGCAGCCGAACTCAGGAACACCGCGGAGCCGACCAGTTCTTCCGGTTTGCCCCAGCGTCGAGCCGGGGTCCGACTTTTGACCCAGGCATCAAACTCCGGGTTATCGGCGAGCACCTGAGTCATTTCGGTGATAAAATAGCCTGGTCCGATGGCGTTGATCTGGATGTTGTATTGGGCCCAGTCTGCGCACATTGCCTTCGTCAGCATTTTCAAGCCTCCCTTGGCGGCGGTGTAAGGACCGGTTGTTATCCGGCCTAGATCGCTCATGAGCGAACAAACGTTGATGATCTTGCCAGCCCGTTTCTGGATCATCCGTTTGGCGATCTCCCTGGAGACAAGCATCGCGCTGGTGAGATTGGTCAGGAGCACCTCATTCCATGTCTCTAAGTCAACATGTTCGAGACTGATCCGGCGTTGGATGCCGGCATTATTCATGAGTACATCGACACCACCGAGCGGATCGAGCCGCGCAATGGCGTCGGCAACCTCCGCCTCATCAGTTATGTCAAAGCGAGCTTCCTCAGCGCTCAAACCCTGTTCGCGCAGGAGTTCTGCCGCCGCATGGAGTTTCGCGGCGCTCCTACCGTTCAAGATCACGGTGGCGCCATGTTGTGCAAGACCGAGGGCCAGACTGTGACCGATTCCGCCATTGGAACCCGTGATGAGGATACGACGTCCGGTGAGATCGAATAGATTCTTGTGCATTGGGGATGTTGAGGTTTAGGAAAGAGAGGGTCGCAGTTGCGCGACCGGAAACAAGCCCCTATGATAGCGCTATCGTACGAGCTTGAAAACCGAAAAACTTTATCTTCTTATCCTAAAACGCTTTGGAACCGCCGCAACCCAGTCCACCTGATACCCCAATCGAGGCGCCAATCGCGCGCAAAGCGGTGACCCTCGGCGACGTCGCGCGGCACGTCGGAGTTGGTACCATGACCGTCTCTCGCGCCCTGCACAGACCTGCGATGGTTTCAGAGCCGCTTCGCGCCAAAATCCTGAAAGCAGTCGACGAACTGGGCTACGTTCGTAATCGAGTCGCAAGTGGGCTCGCGTCAGGCACGGCGCGGCTTGTACCGGTGGTCATCCCCACACTACTCCATCCCGTTTACATCCCTTTCCTCGAAGGTGCTTATTCGGTTTTGGCGCAACATGGCTACCAGATCATACTCAGCACCACCGAGTACCAAGTGTCGGCGGAAGACCGGTTGATTGAGGCATTACTGGGCTGGTTCCCAGATGGTTTGTTCCTGTCCGGTGTCGACCATTCGGCCAGGACAATGAGCGTGCTCAAGCGGGTGCATATCCCGATTGTGGAGGTCATGGATCTCAGCGACAGCCCGATTGGCATCAACGTCGGTTTCTCACACTACAAGGTCGGGGTCGCAGTCGCCGAATATTTTTACCAAAAGGGATACAGGCAAATAGCCTACGCAGGCACGATGACCGAAATCGATTTGCGCAGTGTGAAACGTATAGCCGGCTTTCAACAGACGCTGAAAGATTACGGGTTGCCGTATCACTACATCCAGCGCAGCAACGAGCCATTTTCCATCGCTCTTGGAGGCGGGCTTTTAAACGAGCTGCTACTCCAGCAACCGGATATCCAAGCCGTTTTCTTCGCGAACGATGATCTTGCCGCAGGCGCGCTGTTCGAGTGTCAGCGTCGTGGTATCCGAGTGCCGGAACAGTTGGCTATCATGGGATTCAACGATCAGGAAATTGCCAACTCGACGATTCCGACGATCACCTCGGTTCGGACGCCGCGCCGCGAGATTGGACAAATTGCAGCGCAAATGTTGGTGGACCATTTGCAGGGCCGTCCACCGGCTGAACGCCAGGTCGATCTTGGTTTCAAAATCATCGAAAGAGCAAGCACGCAAGCCGCTGCCAGATCGATCTCCGACTGAAAAGCAGCAGCGTAAGATCGGCCTGGAGAGGGGTTCACTACCGTGCCGCCCCCAACCATGAATTGCATGGAGTCTGTCCGTGCTGTGAGGACAATTGAAAAAAATAAAAAAAGTAGTTGCTTTGCCAATTGATAGCGCTATCATCACGGCGCTTACTCCCCGAGTTCCGATGAAGCGTTCTACCCTGGTCTGTTACGATGCTACCTCTTCCCGGTGCAATCTGTTGCTTTGAGCGGTGCGTGCGGGAGCGCCAAGTCGAATCGAAAATTACCGGCTGCGCTAGCCCCGAAACTAGAACGATCAAATCCGAAGGCGGGAACGCTAAAAGATGAACATGAAACCCGAGATACTAATGGTGGGCCCGATGATGCCTCAATTAATGGCGGCGCTAGAGCGCGACTACATTGTACATCGACTTTGGGAAGCGCCAGAGCGCGACGCACTTCTGAAAAAAATCGGCTCGAACGTGAAAGCAATCGCTACGAACGGCGCCCTCGGTGCGAGTGGCTCTCTAATTAATGCCCTGCCGAATCTGGAGATCATTGCGCTATACGGTGTCGGAGTCGATGCGATCGATCTTTCCCTTGCGAAGAAACGTGGAATCCCGGTCACCACAACGCCAGATGTTTTGACCGAGGATGTGGCCGACATGGCGCTGGCGTTGCTGTTGGCAACTGCGCGGCGAATTGTCGTCGGAGATCAGTATGTCCGGACTGGCCAATGGGCCAGGGGTGAGATGGTGCTTACCCGCCGAGTCAATGGCAAACGAGTCGGGATCTTAGGACTGGGGCGTGTCGGCAAGGCGCTCGCTAAGCGCCTCGAGGCATTGAACATGAAAATCTCTTACACCAACAGGAAGGAACTGGATGTTCCGTACGCATATTATAGAGACCTGGTAAAAATGGCCGGCGATGTCGATTTTCTCGTGGTCACGGCGGCTGGAGGAGATGCTACACGGAAGATCGTTAATCGGCCGGTGCTTGAGGCGCTGGGTCCGAATGGAATTCTAATTAACGTTTCCCGCGGTTCCATCGTGGACGAGAAAGCGCTCATTCACGCGATTAAGGAAGGGAACTTGGGCGGGGCAGGGCTCGATGTCTTCGCGTCGGAACCGAACGTCCCAGAGGAACTAAAATCGATGCCCAATGTGGTTCTCCAACCACACCATGCCAGCGGCACCATCGAAACCCGCTCAGCCATGGGAGATCTTGTGGCCCGAAATCTTGAGGCTCATTTTGCCGGGAAGCCGCTTCTCACACCGTTCAACTACTAAAGAAATATCAAGATATGACAGCGTGCGTCATTCACGGAGCAAAAGAACTAAAAATTGAGAATCGCTCCGAACCCCGACCACAGGAGGGCGAGGTGTTGGTGCGATTCGGCGCCGGCGGGATTTGCGGGTCCGACCTTCATTATTATCACGAAGGGCGGGTCGGTGATTTCGCGGTGCGAGAACCGATGGTTCTCGGCCACGAGGTTGCCGGAGAGGTTGTTGAATTGGGCCCCAATGTGACAACAATTCAGGCCGGACAGCGTGTCGCCGTCAATCCGACAAAAGCATGTCGACAGTGTAACTACTGTTTGTCAGGTCGATCTAATCTGTGTAGGAACGTCCGCTTTTTCGGTAGTGCAGCCCGCTTTCCACATGTGCAAGGTGCATTTGCTGAATTCTTTACCGCTTCACAACTACAATGCGTCCCAATTCCAGAATCTCTTTCGTATCGGGTCGCGGCCTGTGCTGAGCCTTTTGCTGTGACACTGCATGCCGTAGCGCGAGGAGGAAACCTTCTGGGTCGTCGAGTTTTGGTCACTGGATCCGGTCCGATCGGTGTACTGGTAGTCGCTGCAGCGCGGCTCGCCGGCGCCGCGCAAATCGTGGTGACCGATCTGTTCGACGAACCGCTGGCGATCGCTGAACGCATGGGCGCGAGCCGCGTGGTGAATGTTAAGGCGACCAGTTCAGAATTAGAGACATTCACAAGGGACGGTGGCTGGTTTGACGTGGCAATCGAGGTCTCGGGCAACGCCCGAGCTTTGGAGAACTGCATCGATGCGACGAGGCCGGGCGGGCGCATCGTGCAAGTGGGTCTCTTGCCAGCCGGCAATTCGGGCACACCAGTCAACAAAGTGACGGCAAAAGAGTTGAAACTGGTTGGGACTTTCCGTTTCCACGAGGAATTCCAGTGGGCGGTCGACGCTTTAGTCGCAGGCAGGATCGATGTCGGACCGATTTTGAGCGGAGAATTCAGCTTTTCGGAGGCGGTTAGCGCCTTTGAACTGGCATCAGACCGCCGAAAAGCGATGAAGGTGTCGCTTGTTGCTTAAAGTAGAACCCAGTTCCAGCCATACGACCAAACTTGCATTCTTCCAGTTTACTCCATCCTCATGAGCACTCTTGCCGCCGCTGAAACTGCAAACAACGCCCAAAGCCGGAGTGACCAACCGCTGCTCCGTTTCGAACACGTTTTTAAACAGTTCGGAGGCACCCTCGCCGTTAACGATGTGACGTTGGACCTCTTCAGCCACGAGGTTCTAGCTCTGCTAGGCGGAAACGGCGCTGGCAAATCCACTCTAATAAAGATGCTCGCAGGTGTGCATGCTCCAACTTCAGGACAAATTTTTTTTCGAGGTCGGCCTGTGAGCCATTTTGGCGGGAAACCTCCGATCGCATTCATCCACCAAGACCTCGGCCTGATTGAATGGATGACGGTTGCAGAGAACCTCGCCTTTGGGCTTGGATTTCCTCGCCGGGGCGGTCTGATTCAATGGAAGGACGTCTCGCGACAGGCGGAGGAAGCTCTGGCCCGTGTGGGCGGCGGTATCTCGCCGAGCACCCGCATCCATCGGCTTTCGAGAACGGACCGTTCCCTCGTCGCCATTGCCCGGGCGTTGGCAGCGAACGCCGAGCTCCTGGTCTTGGACGAGCCGACCTCGAGTTTACCAGCGTCGGATGTCGATCGGCTTTTTGTTGTCCTTAACGGACTCCGTGCTCGCGGGATCGGAATGCTGTACGTCTCGCATCGATTGGACGAGATCTTCCGCCTCACCGACCGAACAGCTGTCATGCGGGACGGTCGCCTGGTGGCAGTCTTTCCAACCCGGCAAACTACACCTCAGGAAGTGGTCACATTAATCGTCGGGCACAAAATCGCCGAGATCTATCCGCGCGCACCGCAGCCGGATACAGGTGAGCCGATGCTGGAAGCAAGGGATTTAAGCTTAAGTCATCTCGCCCCTGTCAGTTTTGAGCTGAAGCGCGGGGAAATGCTGGGGCTCACTGGGCTCAAGGGGGCCGGCCAGATGGAGGTGGGTCGGGCCTTGTTCGGATTGGATCAGCCCGAACACGGCGAGATTCGCCTGGAAGGTCACCTTGTCAGCTTTACTTCACCGCGCCCGGCGATGGAAAGAGGCATCGGTTTCGTTTCATCAAACCGGCAGGTCGAGAGTTTGGCTATGAACCTCAGCGTCAGAGAGAACTTTTTCCTGAATCCGCAGAATCGAGGATTTCGATGGTATCAGCCGATTCATCCCAACCAAGAAAAATCCGAAGCAGAAGTTTGGGTAGGGCGATACGACGTTCGGCCAAGGGCGCCCGAGCAAGCAATCGAAACCCTAAGTGGCGGGAACCAGCAGAAGGTAGTCATCGGAAAGTGGCTTGAATTCGCCACCAAGGTCTTGATCCTTGAAGAACCCACAGTTGGTATTGATGTAGGTTCCAAAGCCGAAATTTACGCATTCCTCATCGGAGTTTTGAAGCGAGGCGTCTCCGTTCTCATGATTTCGACGGATTTTGAGGAGATAGCCAACGTTTGTCATCGCGCCTTAGTTTTTAACCGCGGACAGATTGTCGCAGAGATTCTGCAAGATCAGCTAACCGTCCCACAAATACTTCACGCAGCAGCCGGAGAATAATGACCCATGGCCACACAATCGATCAAATCTGACGCTCTTGAACCGGATCTGAGTGATCTACAGGGGAAGGGCGCACAAGGCCTTCTCACCGGGGCCTTAAGACTCTTCCCGGTATACGGGTTAGTCTTCATCACGTTACTCCTCATAGTCATCTTCTCCGTGTTATTACCGGATACCTTTTTCACATGGCTGAACGCTCGACTGATCTTGAGTAACCAATCCGGAACCGCGTTGCTAGCGCTTGCTGCGATGATTCCCATGGTTGCGGGAAAGATCGATTTGTCGATCGGTTACGGTGTCGTGCTCTGGGAAGTTTTAGCAATCAGTCTGCAAACTAATTACCATCTACCGTGGCTTCTCGTCATGGTGATCCTGCTGTTCTTGGGAGGGGTATTTGGCCTGATTAATGCCCTCCTGGTCGAATTTGCGCGTATCGACGCGTTCATCGCTACCCTCGGCACCGGAACGGTAGTTTACGCTTTGGCGTTGTGGCATACCAACGGCCAGCAGGTTATTGGAGAAGTTCCGGACAGTTTTCTCCAACTCGCGAATGGCAGTGTGTTCGATATTCCGCTTCCAGCAATCTACGTTCTGATTTTCAGTATCTTCTTCTGGGTTGTCCTGGATTACCTGCCGTTGGGCCGGTGCCTTTATGCTGTCGGCGCTAACCCGGAGGCCGCGCGACTGAACGGCATACCTAACAGACTGTATATCGCCCTGGCTTTTGTAACCTCTGGAGTTGTAACCGCATTTGCCGGTGTCGTGTTGGCTTCGAAATTAAGAATTGGTCAGATCGGAGTTGGGCTGGACTACCTATTACCTGCTTTAGTCGCCGCATTCCTGGGGTCTACTACAATCAAACCGGGTCGAGTCAACGTCTGGGGCACAATCATTGCCGTGATCATCCTCGCCATTGGTATATCCGGACTGCAACAGCTTGGCGGCGCATTTTATGTCGAGCCGCTCTTCAATGGGCTTTGCCTGCTTATGGCGATCGGGCTAGCCGGGTTCGCCGGTCGGCGACGGGTTGCCCTTCGGAAGAAAGAGGAGTTGGTCCAACGCGATCCGAAGCATCCGGTTTCAACCCCAGTAGCAGAAGATCCATCTCCAAAAAAATAGCCGCATATTTTGATTACTGATCTATCACCCCAATTGCAAAACACATGAATTCATCGTCTCCCTATTCTTATTCTCTGATTCGGCTCGCCGCAGTAGGACTCACCGTATTCGCAGCTTCAAGTTTCTCAGTCCGTGCCGAAGATGATATTGTTGCAAAAGCAAAAGCCTATGTGCAGCAAGCGACTGCGCGTGCTGATAAATGGAACGGCCCTACCACAGGACCGAAAGCTCAGGCCGCCAAAACTATTATTTGTGTCTCGTCCGATTCGCGGAATGGAGGCGTCAAAGGTGTCGCCGATGGGTTGGCCGAAGCTGCCAAAGCGATCGGTTGGAACTTCCGAGTCATCGACGGCCGTGGCGAAGTGGAAGGTCGGGGACAGGCATTAGGCCAGGCTATAGCGCTCAAACCGCAGGGGATTGTAGTTAACGGCTTTGACGCGAAAGAACAACAAACCCTGGTAGATCAAGCCAACGCGCAAGGAATTGCTCTGGTGGGTTGGCATGCAGGCGCCACCCCAGGTCCACTTGAAAAGCCGAAGCTGTTCGTGAATGTGACCACTCCGGCCGAAGATACCGCTCAAGCTGCCGCTTACCTGGCAATCGCGAATTCCGACGGCAAGGCTGGTGTGGTCATTTTTACGGATTCGGCATTTACCATCGCACTAGCTAAATCGAATGCGATGGCTGATGTGATCAAGCAATGCAAGACCTGTCAACTTCTGGAAACTCGCATCCAATCATTGGGTTCCGCTACGAAAGATATGCCGCAGGTTACTGCTTCGCTGTTGCAAAAATTCGGAAAAAAATGGACCTATTCGCTCGGTATCAATGACCTTTATTTCGACGGGATGGTTCCATCTCTGACGGCCGCTGGGATCAAGCCGAGCGGACAACTTTATAACATTTCCGCCGGTGACGGGAGCACATCGGCTTACCAACGTGTTCGTTCAAATCAATACCAATATGCTACGATCCCGGAACCTTTGAACCTACAAGGATGGCAGTTGATCGACGAACTGAACCGGGCGTTTGCGGGTGAAAAGCCGAGTGGATTTACTAGTCCGGTTCATATCGTGACGCATGAAAATGTGGAGTTCGACGGTGGTAAGAACAGTTTGTTCGATCCAGACAATGGTTACCGAGATCAATACAAAAAGATCTGGGGGAAATGATATAGGCGGTGCGGTTGGATGTGTGCGCGGCAGTGCGGCACTGCCGCTGCGGCCTCGCTGATTACAGCCCTCCAGAGCAACACTTACACCGGCTTGACACTATGTCCCAGTTCATAGAGTTCGATCCACGATTTCGCGACCTGCTGAAACCTGGAGCGAAGCTGGAACAACTGGCGACCGGCGCGGCCTGGAGCGAAGGTCCGGTCTATTTTCACGAGGACGACAGCCTCATTTGGAGCGATATCCCGAACAACCGCCTCCTTCGCTGG
>JAFAJU010000034.1 GCA_019236035.1 Verrucomicrobiota bacterium
TCCTGAGCCACTCCAAGTCGGCCGGCCGCATTCAATCGCGGGCCGATGCGAAAGCCAACATGCGAGGGGCGGATCGGGAGAGTCACCCCGGCGACCTGCATCAGGGCACGCAATCCGATCCATTCGGTTTGCTCAAGCTGGCGCAAACCGTGTTGCACGAACGTCCGGTTCTCGTCAATCAGCGGGACCAGATCCGCGATCGTGGCTATGGCGACCAAGTCGAGATATTTTCTTAAGTCAAATTCGGGAAGCCGCCGGGTACGCAACAAAGCGTGACAGAGTTTGAAAACGAGACCCGCGGTACACAGATAATGATAACTAGAACCTGTCTTTGGGTTCACGAACGCTCGGCAATCTGGAAGGCGGCCCTTTGCTTCGTGGTGATCAACGACAATCACATCCACCCCGGCAGCTTCGATTTCAGCGATTCGATCTGCGGCCGCAGTGCCGCAATCCAACGCGATAAGTAGTTGCGGCGATTCCACCGCAAGGCATCGTTGCACGCCTTCCTCGGAGAGCCCGTATCCTTCTTCGAGTCGGTGAGGCAGGAACGTGCGAACGCTCGCCCCGAAGGCTCTCATCATACGATACAAGAACGCTACCGAAGTCACGCCATCTACATCATAGTCGCCATAGAGAACGATTATCTCGCCGCGATCGACTGCGTGAAATATCCGGTCGACCGCCTTTCCAATTCCACCGATCTCGAATGGATCGCGTAAGTCGCGTAAACGTGGAAACAGAAATTGGCGCGCTTTTCCTTCATCCACCAACCCGATTTTGGCGAGAACACGGGCTAATCCCGGCGCAATATCTAGTTGCCGCGAGACCGCCAACGCGCTGTCCAGGTGCATCGCTTCAGGAAAAGACCAGAGACGATTCATATAAATGATTGCCAAGAATGCCACGGAAGGCGCGATTGCCAAGGCGACTTGCGTGGCATTCTCATTTGACTCCGCCCAGCCTCGCTGCTAGCCTCCCGGTTAGATGCGCCGCAACGGACAGCTTCTTAGCATCGCGCTTCTCCTGCTCGGGAGTGGCGCCCCGAATCTTCTTCTTTTCTCCTAGTCTCATTTTAGTCTGGTCAGAATCGTTCGCGGTGGAATCGGTTTTGACCGTATCGCTCCTCCACCAGAAACCAAATCCCCACACTAACTTTAGGCAAATATGGCAGACAAAGTGATCATTTTCGACACAACCCTGCGTGACGGCGAGCAATGCCCAGGGGCGTCGATGAACTTCCGAGAAAAGCTGGAGGTCGCACGTCAATTGCAACGTTTGAACGTAGACGTGATTGAAGCCGGCTTCCCCGTCATTAGCGACGGCGATTTTGACGCCGTACAGAAAATCGCAACTGAAATCCGCGGACCAATCATCGCGGGTCTGGCACGTTGTGTCCCGGAGGATATCGACGCCGCAGGCGCGGCCGTCAAGCCCGCCGGCGATCGAGCCCGCATTCATGTCTTTCTCGCGACCTCCAAGATTCATCGCGATTTTAAACTCAAAAAGGCCAGCGAAGAAATCATCCGGCTCACCATCGAGAGCGTGAAACGGGCAAAGGCCATGGTTAAGGATGTGGAGTTCTCACCTGAGGATGCTTCCCGGACCGAGCCGGAATTCCTGGCGCAAGTTGTTGAGGCAGCCATCGAAGCTGGTGCAACCACTGTCAACATTCCCGATACCGTCGGTTACGCTGTGCCGGGACAGTTCGGCGCCTTGATCAGCTATCTGAGAGCCAATGTAAAGCGTATCGATGAAGCGATCATTAGCGTGCATTGCCACAACGATCTTGGCATGGCCGTTGCGAATTCGCTCGCCGCAGTACAGGCTGGTGCGCGCCAGATCGAAGGAACCGTAAACGGAATCGGCGAACGTGCCGGCAACGCTGCGATTGAAGAGATCGTGATGGCAGTTAAAACGCGTTCCGATTACTTCAACGATTTCTACACCGAGATAAATACGCGCGAAATCGTGAAATCCTCCCGATTGGTGAGTCGTATGAGCGGCCTAATTGTCGCGCGGAGCAAGGCGATCGTTGGTGAGAACGCCTTCGCACATAGCTCCGGCATTCATCAGGACGGAATCCTGAAGCATCGCGAAACATACGAGATCATGGATCCTCGGGACGTCGGTTGGGGGGAAACCGAACTGCCGCTCACCAAGCACAGCGGCCGGCACGCCATGGCGAAACGACTGCAGCATCTCGGCTACCAGTTGAGCGACGAAGAAGTCCAGCAGATCTTCGTGCGATTCAAGGAGATCGGCGATAAAAAGAAATTCGTTTACGACGACGACTTGGGAGCGCTGGTTGATGACTCAATCAGCGTAACGCAAGAAGCCTGGCTGCTGGATTACTTGAACGTGACCTCAGGCACCGCCACGATCCCAACCGCCACCGTCCGGCTGCGCAGGGGGGAAGAGACTTTGCAGGATTCGTCTCCCGGAAATGGCGCGGTTGATGCCGCGATGAAAGCCATCGACCGGATCCTGAACCAGCGCGGGCACTTGGTGGAATATCACGTCAGCGCGGTCTCAAGCGGCAAAGATGCTTTGGGCGAAGTAAATCTCAAATGCGATTTCGGGGGCGGCCGGCTCATTACCGGCAAAGGTGCGAGCACAGATGTAATCGAAGCCAGCGCTCGAGCTTACCTCAACGCGGTCAATCGAATGCTGCATCAATCCTCGCAACACAGTCCGGAAAAAGAGGTGGAGTTCCTTGAGGCCGCCGGCGTCTGATTGGTAGGGGCTCGGGTCCTAGTTGGGGGGACGCGCGTGCGCGTCCCCACAGAGCGATAGGACCATGGGACCTATAGGACTCATAGGACTTATAGGACCTATTCAGGATTCGGCCTGCGCTGGACCAGATCCGATTTTTCACGTACTCATCATCCACATGTGGAAAGGACGATTCCAGCAGGAGACAGCCCCAACGGTCCAACGATTCACCGAATCGATCTCATTCGATTGGCGACTGTACAAGTTTGATATCCAGGGGTCGAGCGCCCACGCTTCAGCCCTCGAAAAAGCTGGTCTGCTGACACCGGAGGAACGGGGACAGATCGAGACGGGACTGAAATCCATTGAACAGGAAATCGATGAGGGGCGCTTCCCATTTCGCACCGATTTGGAAGACGTCCACATGAACATCGAATCGGCCTTAACATCGCGCATCGGACCACCCGGAGCAAAGCTGCACACTGC